>CAKZYM010000228.1 GCA_937884685.1 uncultured Calothrix sp. | reverse complement strand
GCAAACAAACCACATTATTGCAAATGAAACCACATTCGCTGCAAATAGGCTATAAAGCTCATAGAGCAATAATTACAGCGATTACCTTCACAAAAGTGTCCAAAAAATACGAACTTTTTCTCCAAACGTTTATGCCCGAATAACATAGTTTAAGTTGAACGATATCCGTCCAATTTAATTATTAATTAGGTTTTTGTAAGCAAGTGACACCCGAACCGTTTCCTGCTTGGTGAAGGCTTTTAAGCTCAGAGATGAAGGGGTAATAGTAAATATTCTTTAATTTGGACAGTAAAGTAAAAAAGTGTTGAAAAGCCAAAAGTCTTGCTGAATAAGGATTCCAAGCTATTTGCAAATAATGTGGTTTTGAATTATTGTTTGCGGTTTGTTTGCAGCTAATGTGGTTTCATTTGTAGCTAATGTGGTTTTGAAACCCCTCTTATTTGCAGCTAATGTGGTTTCAAAAATGCCTTGTTTGCGGTTTTGAGGATTCTTGTTTGCAGTTCGCTACACATAGGGATGTTCTTCTCCGAGCAGCCGTTGGTGTAATTCCAATGCTTATGTAATAAAGAATACTGAATAGCTAATTCTGTTTTGCCAACTCCCCCCATACCTTCCACCGCAGTAATTACCACCTCATGATTGCGCTGCAACTGTTGATGGAGATGTTCTAATTCCCTTTCCCGTCCAACAAAGTTGTCTGTGTTGCTGGAGAAAATATTTTGGGGAATACTTGTCTTTTTTGATTTAGTATTTATTAGATTTGAGTCAATTAAACTTTTAGAAACATCTCTAATCTTTATTTGTGGGGTTTGCGATTCAGGAATGCTTTTTAAATTAATTGCATTACAACCAAAATCAAAACTATCTTGATAATTTCTACCATTGGCTAAAGCATCATAAAAACC
Source organism: uncultured Calothrix sp. (assembly GCA_937884685.1). GTDB lineage: Bacteria > Cyanobacteriota > Cyanobacteriia > Cyanobacteriales > Nostocaceae > Rivularia. The sequence continues at coordinate 6,673 of CAKZYM010000228.1, read as the reverse complement.
AGTAGAGAACTCAATAGCAGCCTTATCCCCAATCCCCTTATTCATCCCGATTACACAATTAATATGTTGGTGAATTGCTTCTGCTTGCACTTTGCTATAACAAGCATTCAAAACAACACACTCAACATCATTTGTAAATAACTTAAATAAATCCGCCAAAGACTTGCTACTTACAAGTTGCTTTTGTCTGTTTTCATTCTCCAATACCAAACCATCATCCCCCTCACCGTGTCCGCAGAAGTGAATCATATTTGGCTTGTAGTACAATAGCGACTGACGCAAATTATCAACCCCAACAGTCCACTCGCTGATGATTGAAAGGGATTATTAAAAATTAGAACTTGGCGTTAGGTGAAGAGTGCTTTTGCCCAAAATCTAAAGGTTTTTATAATCCCGTAATGAAAGGATGGTAAAAATCACCGATGCGGTTTAGTCACGATACACAGCATTAATCCCAGAAATCACTACAAAAAATTACTACTTACTTTTTATTAACTTTCTCCGATGAGAACATTTTTCTCTGAAAATACTTGTAAGACTTAGATTTTTTTATACATAATTATAATTATGTAGTTTATTTATGTTACAGCTTTACCTTACTTCTACCTTAAAAATGCTTTTAACTCCCCCTTACACATACCAAAGTGGTATTTACAAATAGCAAAAGATACGATTAGTACAAACTAATGCAAAACCTGAGAGTATTTAAACACAGTATTGCTCATGTACAACCCGGACTTCTTAAGAAGTCCAGGTTGTGTTGCCAATCACTTATTTAGTATGCAAAGAACATTTACTTTTTCTTAAGCGATTTCAAAGAAAATTTCACTCTTGTTACTTTCTAGAAGATCGATTTGCTGTTGCTGATTAAAGTTATCAAGTTGAGCTAACTTATCTCCTGCTGACAAAATATCTATTCCATTACCAACCCGCTCAAACTCTATGGAATCAACATCACTTACACCAAATGATATTAGTTGATTTTCTATTTGTTGCGTCTGTAAACCATACAAGATGTCAAAACCATCACCAGTTTCTAGTATAAAGATTGCGTTAGCATTATTAACCCAAATTTCATCATTACCGCTACCGCTATTTACAGTAGGTGAACCATTTCCTAGCAATATATCGTCATCACCAAACCCTCCTAAAATGATGTCATCACCACCATTACCACTGATGCGGTCATTACCTTCACCGCCACTGATTTGTTCACTGGAGCTAGTACCGTTGATATTATCATCCCCTTCCTTTCCGAATAGGATATCCGCTCCACCATTTCCATTAATATTGTCGTTGCCAGCTTCTCCACTAATCACATCAGCTACATTGGTACCACTAAGGTTATCCTGATTCTGGGTTCCAAGAGTTGCATCTTCTGGTAGTACTACGGAAACTGTAACGGTGGCAGTAGCTTCACTTCCTTCACTATCGCTAACTGTGTAATTAAAACTATTTTCTCCCAGGAATAAAGCATCTGGGGTAAAGCGTACTTGATTATCAACTATTTCCGTAGAACCATTGGTAGGATTAGTAACTGAGGTAATCGAGAGAGTATCTCCTTCAGCATCACTATCATTTGCAAGAACATCTATGTTAACGGCAGTATTTACTGTGGTTGTAATGTTGTCATCAATCAATTCGGGTGGTGTATTAGGAGAGGTATCAACTGGTTCGTTAATAGCTTCAATGAGTTTGTCAACCAGTTCTAAAGCGTTTGCTGCGTTAAAAGATTGTCCACCCGTTGCGTCAGCGAGACTTGCAAAATCTTCGCGTGTTGTAGAATCGCTACCAATTAAAACAGTGAAAATTTCAACAGGAAATTTTACCGTAGCACCATCAGCATCTGTCGTTTCTGCCTCAAAGCGAGTAACGGTTAGACCAGTTGCAAGGTTTGTAGTTTCAATATCACTTGCAATAGAAAATGTTGGAAGATTTGGTGCTGTCGGTACATCTTCACCGCCAACATCTTCTGCCAGTCTAAGCACCTCCGCACGAAGTTCGGTATCTTTTGGAGGTGCGTCACCAAACAGAATAATTCTTCTAACAGCGGCTTCTTTGCGCCATTCACCAGCATCACCAGATAACGCACGAATTAAACCGGCGTTTACAACTTCAGGGAAATCACCGCCACCACCAACAGATATACTGTTGATTGCATTGATAGCTGCTGTTTTGCGATCTTCAATCTTGGGCTGGTCGGTAAAAGAAAGAAAAGTATTTGTACCAGGGTCGTTGTATCCAACTACTGCAATACGAGAGTCAATAAAACCACGGTCTCCATCAAAGATAATATTGATTATTTCACTAGAACGGGCTTTAACTGCAGAGATATCGTCTAACATACTTCCCGTTGTATCAATAACAAAGGCGATATCTTGCCCTGGTGCTAAGTTAATAGTTTTGTCAGAAAATTGAGCAAAATCAACACCATTAAGAGTATCTGAACCATCACGGTTATTAACCGTATCGACAATACGAATGGAATCATCGGGTAAAAATTCCAACTCATAATCAGCAAATGCACCATTATAGACAGAAGTATCAGTTCCCTCAAATAAACCAAACAGGAATGAACCACCGTCTATCTCATCGTCACCGTTCCCACCTATAAACGTGTCATCACCAAGTCCACCATCTAAAGTATCGCTTCCGGGACCACCCCACAGTTCATCATCAAAAATATCACCCGTAATTCTATCATTCCCATCTCCACCTACCATTTGGAAGTCAAAGTAAATATCTGGAGTGATTTCAGCCGACAGTGAAGTTATCCTGTCGTTATCAGGGGTGCCGTATATAATTTTTTTTCCAGTAGGGGTGTAATAACTGAAATGAAGATCCGAATTGATTGTCCCCAAATACCCAAGGTTAGTTTCAAGACCACCTAGAGCTGCTCCGAATTTAGCTGTGGCAATTGGGAAATTTAATGCTAAATTAGTCCAGCCATCAACTAATGCACTATCTGTATTGAAGTTTGTCTGGGTATAGGTAGAGTAATTTCGACCGCTGCCAGTATAAATGATATCTACTGGTACAGTTGTTGTTCCTACAATTGGAATGAGACCATAAGGGTCAAATGCTTTATTTAAGAAAAAATTTGCAGTTGTTGCAACAGTACTAGATGATTGAAAGTCAAAATTGTCTCTCTGCGCTAGAAGCTCAAAATTATTAACAGTATATGTTCCTGAATTAACAGTGAATGTTACTGTATCAGTAATTTCAAAACCTGTACTACCAAAGACATATGCACGCTCAATATAATCACTTGAAATAGCATCAGTTGTATACTGACTGATGGCAAACCTTAAGAGTCTTGGTGATGCAGTCAATCCAAGTGCTGTAGCTAAAGTTGCCACATTATAAGTTCCATCACTGAGTTTGGGGGTGCTTGACGCACTATCATTAAAGAAAGCTGCAATTAACGGTACTTCGGATGGTTTAGCATAACGACCTGCTCCTGTTGTCAGGTAGTTAATCATTGAGATATTCAACGGGGGTGGAGCAGAACTTGTACTATTAGGGCGAATATGCGTATTCGGATCGGGATCTGGAGTTGTTGTACCGTATACCAATAATTTCGTCAGAGCTAATTCATTAACAGCTACCATTTCTTATTCTTAAAAATGAAATATTTTATACATAATAATCCCGTAAATATACAAGACTGTAAAAAGATGTTATAAAGTACTTTGAAATTATACAAATATAGTGTGAATATTATTTTAAAGGTTATAAATTCCCAATAGGATTCCTATATTTTCAAAATACTTTATAACATCTTTTTAATTACAATGAAGATTATATATAGTGAGGCTAATATTGATTTTAATGCGTAGCTTACTAAAATTTAAATATTTAAAATTATACTTATTAATAGCGGTCATAATAAGTTTTTCTACTTACTTAATTTATATAAATTTAACTAGAATTTCATCTGACGCTTCGCCGCTTGCTACGACTAATCCTATTAAAGCCTGTGGAAGTTCACAAGTCCCTGCTCTCGTCTCTCCTTATGAAATCTATAAAACTGCTTTAAAAGGAAATCCGTTATCTCTTAAAGTTGGCTCTATACAATTAGTAGCTAGTAATCATTACCTCACAGCTAGAACTAAAGATAAGGAAGCCACAGTTTCTGTGTCACAACCTGATTTTGGTGTTGTGGAATTTATTAAACCTACTCAATCAGGTGAAATTTTTGCTATAGGTGAACAACTTTCTTATCGAATGAAAATCTCTTTAAGTGAGGACAAACCAGTATTTTCTAAACTTACTGAATTACCTATTTTATTTTCAAAAGGATGCAAATTTCTTGGTCGTATCTCACGAAAGTGCCTACAATCTACGGGTTCATATAGCAATGAACTAAAGACAGTATTTTTAACAGGTTACAACTATTGGGGTAAATTTACCTCACTTGTTCTTGGTCTTAAATCCGGCGATCAAAATATATCTAATTCTATCACTCCATTTTTTGTAGGAGATATTCCTAATACAGGTAATGTATTGTTACGCGGCTCAAAAGGTTTCGCACTATATGATGGTAAAGTAATTACTGCTTGTACCCCAAAATAATAGCTTTTGATAATAAAAAGCTTGATGAACAATCTAGCAAGGTAAATTTATACTGTCGCGAAGAGTATAAAATACCTAATTAGTTCAGTATATAAGAAACTAATCGTTATCAAACTAATTACACGCTCGAATTTCTGATACGATTTTTAGCGCAATAGTGGGAAATAGCGCCCGATTGAACGAGCGTCTCCGCAATAATTACTTCCTAATTACTTGCAAAAGCTTGTAGTTATTTCTCCTCTTTAGGTGCTTTCGGCTTTTTCTCAAAGAGTCACTAAAGCAATACTCATTGAAGCCAACCTCAGTCGTGCCGACCTAAAAGATGCCAACCTCAGTAGAGCCGACCTTAGTAGTGCCAACCTCAGTCGTGCAGAGTTCTGGGGTAAATACGGTGTTGAAGCCCAAAACATAACCCCCTCCCAAATCAAGAAAGCCAAAAACTGGGAGAAAGCAAAATACAGCCCAGAATTTCGTAAAAAGCTAGGACTCCCCCATCCGAATAACCGATGCTGTGCAGGAACAGTGCTAGGTATTGGTTCTTGAAACATTTCTATATAAGCATCAACAAGTAAAAGTGCCGTTTCTTTCTTACCTTCTTATTCTTAATTTTATTTCTATACCCATATATTCATACTCCTCGGCGGCGGGTGCGTTCTCGCATTCTCCTCAAAATAGCAAACACCTGTGCGTAGCGTCAGCTTCCGGTTCGCTTCATCTCAACCCTTATATACGTATAGCATAGTATTTTGAATTACTAATCAAACTTACGTGTAGAAACAGTCAGTTTACTACCACCTCACACCTATTCTGCGTTCAGCTTGCATTCACTCTAATGTCATCTTACTGCTACTATAAGCCCATTAATCTTACTCAGCTAACTACCACTTTACTATCACCTAACTATCACTTAACTACTACTCTTATTTTAAAAACTATATATATCAATACTTTCAAGCTTCAATCAACAATAAAAGCATAAAAATACCCGCCTTGCTTGAAGTATTTTTGTAGTGTTTTGAAGTGTTTTTGAAGTATTTTAGTAGCATTTTTGTAGTGCATTGCCCGTCTGGAAAATAGAATATTATTGATAGGTATCTTCGTTTTTGGTGCAACGAATATCTCCACCGCTGCGCTCGACTAGGAAGCTCCCGAGACAAGCACAAAGCGCATCTTTTCAACCGTTTTCAGTTATAGCTTGCCTCTAGAGCCACTACGTCCTTACGATTCGCTATTCGCTCTCGATATTCTTAAACTTAAGACCTCCCAGGGAAACAACTGAACGCGGTGAACGCGAAAAATCGTGTGTGGTGGTACTCGAAAAGCAGCGAACGAAAGTCGAGAGCGAACCATTTGAAGTACGTCCTCCAATCGCCATATTTTTCAGCACATAAATGTAGCAGCATGGCACAGTTTTCATTAAATTTTTATGTTTTTCTGCACTACAATTCATTTCATATGGCATTCTAGAGCGCAATAATTCCGCGTCGGATTGTGCCGATATTGCACTATATCTGTGCCAATATTGCACCAAATTAACCGGCGATGAGAGCGCAACATCCGGAGTCCCGCCTACTCCCGAAAGCAATTTCGAGCAGTTTCGTTATAATCGAAGTGTACTCACTTCACTTCTGCGCCCCTGCGGGGTGGGCTGCGCCCATCCTCGGGAGGCTGTACGCTCTCTCGGACGCAGAAGTTGCGTTCGCCCAGGGAGGGGCTTGTCATACACTCGTTGTTGGTGGGGTTTTTCAATGACTGCTTTAGCAATCATGCGCGTTGGAAAATTGAAAAGTTTTGGGAATGTGGGCGGTAGCGAAAAACATACAGCCCGTCTACAAGATACACCAAATGCTGACCCTTATAAGGAAAATATTCGGCTGATTGGAAATGATAATGACCCGTCTTTAGAGGAAATAGTAAAAGCTAAAATAGCTGCATCTACTAAACACAAACCGCGTAAAGATGCGGTACTATGCAGCGAAATTTTCTTGAGCGCATCACCGGAGTATTTTCGTCCTCATGACCCGGACAAGGCTGGAGAATGGAATGATAAATTAATGCGGAATTTTGCTAACGCTTCAACAAAATGGTTGCAAGAAAA
>CAKZYM010000227.1 GCA_937884685.1 uncultured Calothrix sp. | reverse complement strand
CCTTCAATGTCAGCCCAAGTTTGTAATTTTTCGTGGGTTAAGTCGGGAATAGAAACGCTTATTCTCTTAGTCACGGTAGGTCTTTTCTAATTATCATGTCTCATCGTATCTTTTATTGAATTTAATTTTTGTTTCAATATAGATGCTGTATAGTTGTTAAATAGATGCTTGTATTATGATGCTTATGTATCACACAAAAATTTCAGTTTCGATTCCAAAAGTCCAATGCTCCCGTAAAGTCCTTTCCTTGTAAACAGGAATCTCTAAAGATGAAAAACTGCGAAATCCTCAAAAGTTTACCGAAAGAAGGTTTGGAACCCAGGCAGTTCCTGCGTCACTGCTTTGGTATCGCCGAACTGACTCCCTCAGAACTGCTCGAAGAAGAAACAGATAGCCAATATCGCAAAAAATGCATTACGGTATTCTGTGCAATCTTTGATATACAACGAGCCACGGTTCGTAAATGGGGAAGCGACCTTAATTTTGAAGGGATGCCTAAATATTGTAGGATTGCTCTTGCTTATATCTATGATGCTCAAATTGTCCCTCGTCAGCTAGGAAGCATCTTAAGAGGGGATTTTGTTCCACCATCGGTTGATGCTCAAACGTTTTTAGAAAAAGTTCTTTTAGATGGGTTAACGGAGCAGGAAATATTGCAAACTGTTTCTCATGCTAATTTCCGTGGCACTTGCGTTAAAATCCTTACCGATGTTTTGCAAATAGGAACAAAATCAGTCCAGGATTGGGGGCAAGATATGTCATTTCAAAAAATGCCCCGAATTCACAAGCATACTTTGGGTTATGCATTGGCTGCTATCTCCCGAGCATCATCAACTGATGCTTATCTCAAACCGAGCAAGCCCGCAGCGGTGTCTAAAGCGTTATCGACAGCGGCTTAAGTTATTTAGATTGGTCGAATTAGAAAAATTGGTCTTTAGTACAGACCAAAGACTATTAAAAGCAAATTGAATTTATCATGACTTCACTAATTCTTGCAACCGAAAGGTGTGCCGAGCAAAGCTATTTAGACTCCAATCCTACGGAACACATGGAGCAAAGCACATTGGAGTATCTGTACGCGGCTTTTTCGCTTTATGAATACAAGCAGACTCGTACAAGGAAGCAGTATCGCGCACTTTTGGAAGAATACCAATGGGACAAAGGGAGTACGGAAGAAAGGCGATCGCTAAAAATTGCAGAGAACTTTCAAGCGTTTGTTAGTTGTCCGGAACACTTGGCTGTATTACCTGTACCAGTATTACTGCGGTTATGCTCGAAGAATTACCAGGTTTTAATTGAAAAGTTGCAAGATATTCCCATTGGTGGATTGACTTGCAGACTTGTATTGGAACTGATTGAAGAAAGAAGAAAGTTTCTCAAGTCTCAGAAAACAGAGAAAAAAGTTGGTAATTGGCGAGCAACACCTGATGGTAATCGATACTATACTTTCGGTAAGATTATGGAGGATGACCACCAAACAGGGGTGCTTACGGATAAGCTGATAGAACAGTTGGGGTTGTCCCCACAGCAAATCGCGAGAAGAGCCATCGCACATTTCTACGATAGTCAGATAGTTGAGATTCCTACAGATAAAATTAGTTCTCTAACCGATTTGATTACTGAGGAAGAAGGGAGCGACACTATAAACTCGGAAGATGTTGAGAGTCAAATAAACTGGGAATCCAAACAACAGGAATTTGAATCGCTATTACAAAAAGATACAGAAGATACTGAGTCTGAATATACTGATGAATCAGAGATTGGCTCTGAAGAGGATGTACAAAGTGTATTTTATAATACACTATTAGAGACACAAGTGACTTCTGAGCCACCTATATCTGAAGAATTAGAAACAATACCTACACCTCTAGAACTTGCGACCAAATTGCAATTGATTCGTTCGTTACCAATGCCATTTAATAAGAAGGATAGAAAGTTTGCTTGTGAGATGGTAAGTTCGATTGCTTCGACTTGTGATACTTGGGAATCTATCGCTACAGTTACTCAACGTGATTCCATGTCTTTAGCATTTGTAATTGGGTTTTTGGAAGATGAGCAAAAAGCTTGGTTTGAGAACTTACCTAAGCTTCTAGCAGAATTCGCTGTGAATCATCCAGAAGAATTGATGTGGGTTGATGGAGTCACCCGTACCCGAGCTTTGGCTGTTATGGGTTTTGAAGTCGGTAGTAAGGTGGAGGTAATAACGAATCACCATAATTACAAGGGACGCAGAGGTCATATTGTAGATTTATCAATGACCAATAAAATTTCTATTGGTGTCAGATTTCCAGGAATGAGGAAATATTTTTACTATACCGATTTGAAACTAGTTTGTAATCAAAACGAGAATGATGCGGCATCCGAAGACATTTCAAAAAAAGTTGAAATGCTGTTGCAAGCAACCTGTTGGGAAGAAGTTATTTTAATAACAGAAAATTGGACTGAAGAATTAAAAACTGCTACTTGGAAAGCTTTGAGTGAAGAAGCACAACAACATATCAGTAACTTAAAAAACCAGCATTTTGAAAAACTTGAGAAAACACCTCAAGTTGGAGACAAAGTTATTTGGAACAAGTGTCCGGGGAATTTAACTAGCTGGCAGCCATTTTTGATTACGGATATACAGGGTGCTGAAGCACAATTAGATGTTTATATGTATATGGTGCCGCTAGCTGAGTTATCCAAGATTGAAAATTGAGTCAGTAAAAGCAGTTTAATATTATTCAAAAAAAATAGTTTAATCTTCTGATCTCAATTTAATTTAAATTGTAAATAGTGATTTTTATCTAGTATTTGAACAGGTAAAATTACTAATTACAACTCTATGGTTTTTATTGTTGATTTTGGAGTTCCTTATTTATTTCTTATTATTTGATTAGTGGCATTATTAATCATTGTTAATCATTATTCTCTAATTGTTTGATTAACTCTTGACATTCTTGTGCTAGTGGAAGTTGTAATTGAATCGCGATCACTAAAGCTTGATTACAATATTCCAGAGCAAGATGATAATTACCTAATTTTTGATGTACTATGGCTAAATTATTGAGAACTTCCGCTTGTGCAGGGGAATCGCCAATTTTGATAAAAATCTGTAGTCCTTTTTGCAAATGTTCTAAAGCTTGGGAATACTGGTCAAGTTTGATTGAATTTTCTCCTAAATTACACAGTACCGCACCTTGTCTCCAGTTATCTTCAATTTTCTCTGCAATAACTAGATATTGCTTATAATAATCAACGGCTTGGGTATAGTCTCCTAGCAAACTATAGGCAGAACCTAGACCACTTAGTGCTGTCATTTTTCCGTTTTGGTCGTTAATTTCTTCTGCAATAACCAAACTTTGCTCGTAGGCAAGAGCTAATCCTGCTAAGGCTATTGCTTCTCCTTCTTTGTTTCCAATTTTTCGTGCAAGGACTAAACTTTGTTTCTGATAATTAATAGCTTGCTCATAATCTTTTTGAGAATAGTAAGCATTACCCAAGTTCCCTAGTGCTGAACCTTCTCCTCGGCTGTAACCAATTTCTTGAGCTAACCCTAAAGCCTGCTGATAATAATCAATCGCTTGTTCATAATTTTCCAAAGAATAGTAAGAACTGCCTAGATTTCCAAGTATCTCACTTTCTCTTTGTCTGTTATCAATCTTCCGCACTAACGTCAACGCTTGCTGATAATAATCAATCGCTTGGTTATAATCTCCTTGAAAATAGCAGATAGCACCCAAATCTCTTAATACCTCAGCTTCTCCTTGTACATCTTTAATCTCTCGCGCAAGTTTCAAACTCTGCTGTTGATAATCAAAGGCTTTGTCATAAATTCCCAGTAAACTGTAGGAATTCCCCAAATTTCCTAATGCTTCACCAACTCTAAGCTTATCATCAAGTTTAATTGCTAACATCAATGCTTGTTGATAGTAATCAATAGCTTGGTGATAATTTCCTCGAAAATAATAAGTATTTCCAATACAATTAGAAAAAATAGTATCTAAGCTGGGATTTAACTTGCCTAAAATTTTAATGTATAGGTCAAATTGTTGACTATAGTAACCCCAGGTATCAAGTTGAGCGTGCAATTCTTCATTAGTAAGAGTATTAAGAGAAGTAAAAATAATTTTGTTAGCTCGTTTCCAATCTTCTACTTCACACAGATGAAAAAATACTTCTAATAACCCTTTAACTTTCTCTAAGTTAGAAGCTTCCGGTAATGGTTTATATTTGGTTAACCAGTTAATAATTGCTCGATATTGAGTACGTTCCCAACGGGGTTTGATAGATTTCAGTTTGGTTGGTTCGATACCAAGTTCTGCTAAAATCGATTCTGAAGAAGGAGTAATATTGACTTGCTCGGAAGTTATATGTGTATGAGCATTTAACTCATATTGGTTATGAGTCATTTTGAATTATCTCTTATGCTTTTTTGAATATTAAGGACTAAATTCTCTAGCAATATTTTTAGCTATATCTTTAGCCTTTAAGCAATATTCCTTAGCTTAATCGTATTCTTCTATTTTGACATAAGTCATATGCTCGTGTTTTTATAACCTAATCACCAGAGGGTAAGAGTTTTGCTTGGATGCCTTGTTTATTTATCGCGAGTGAATTAGTCACATTATTAATCATTATTTTCTAATTGTTTCATTAAGTCTTGACATTTTTTTTGTAAAGGAATACCTAAATCAGTTGCAATTAATAAAGCTTGAATACAAAAATCCTTTGCTTGATTAATATTATCTAAGCAATAATAAAGTTCTGCTAAGTTATATAAAATTAAAGCCTCTGTAGAACCAATCCCAATTTCCCTCACAGTCTCTAATGCAGTAAGAAAAGCTTTCAAAGATTCCGAATACTGCTTGATATGCATGAAAATCAAACCTAAATTACATAGTGCATTTCCTACCCCAGCACGATCTCCAATTGTTTGTAAGATAACTAAACCTTGTTTATTGTAATTAAGAGCTTGGTTATATTCTTCCCAATAACTATAAACATTACCTAAATTAAGAAGCGCATCTCCTTGTCCTTTGAGATCGCAAATTTCTTGTGCAATAGATAAAGCTTGCTGATGATAATCAATAGCCTGCTCATAATTTTCTATTTTATAAGAGATAACGACAAAATTAATTACCGATCCTTCTTCTACTTCACGATCGCCAATTTCTCGTGCAATGTATAGAGCTTGTTGATGATAATCAATGGCTTGCTGATAATTTCCTAGAGAATAATAGACATTACCTATATTTCCTAAAGCATATTCTTCTCCGTGGCTATTTCCTATTTCTTGTGCAATGGACAAAGCCTGTTGATGATGATCGATAGCTTGCTGATAATTTCCTAAAGAATGATAGACAACCCCTAGATTACTCAAGGCTGTTCCAATTCCTGCACGTTGTCCAATTTTTTTAGCAATAGATAAACGCTGCTGGTGATAATCAATTGCTTGTTCATAGCTTCCTAAAGCGTCATAGACAACACCCAAATTACCTAGAGTTTGTCCTTCTGACTCAATATCTCCAATGTTTCTGGCGATAACTAAAGATTGTTGATAGTAATCAATAGCTTGAGAATAATCTCCAAGAGAATAGAATGCAATACCAAGATTCCCTAACTCTCTTGCCTGTGCTTCGATATCTTCAATTTCCCGTGCAATAGCTAAAGATTGTTCACAGTAATTAAAGGTTTTATCATAATCACCCAAATTATAATAGCCAATACCAAGGTTCCCTAAAGCTTTTCCTTGAGATTGACGATCTTCAATTTTCTCTGCAATAGTTAACCACTTTTGAGCATAATCAATAGCTAGGTGATAGTCTCCCAGAGAATAATAAGCAAGACCAATATTTCCTAAAGATTTTCCTTCACCCTCAAGTGAACCAACTTCTTTGGCAATTGCCAAGGAACGCTGATGATAATCTATAGCCTTTTTATACTCTCCCAAGGAATCATAAACAAGTCCCAGATTTCCTAATATATTACCTTCTTCTTCTGAATTTCCTATTTTTTTTGCAATAGATAAAGCCTGTTGATAATAATTAATCGCTTGTTTATAGTCACCTAAAAAGTTATAAACGTTAGCCAAACCTGCCAGTGCATTTCCAATACCTTCATGATGATTAATTTCTCGTGCAATTGTTAAAGATTGTTGATGATAATATTTGGCTCTGTCATAGTTGCCTAAATTTGAATAGGCATTGCCCAAACCATTGTAGCAAATACAATTCCACCTAGAATCAAACTTTCCTAAAAGTTTACTGTATAAATCAATTTGTTGTGAATAGTAACCCCAAATACGTAACTGAATATGTAATTCTCCATCTATATAAGGAGAATAATTAACAGCTATAATTACCTTTGCTTTTTCCCAATCTTCTACTTCACACAGATGAAAAAATACTTCTAATAACCCTTTAACCTTCTCTAAGTTAGAAGCTTCCGGTAATGGTTTATATTTGGTTAACCAGTTAATAATTGCTCGATATTGAGTACGTTCCCAACGGGGTTTGATAGATTTCAGTTTGGTTGGTTCGATACCAAGTTCTGCTAAAATCGATTCGCTAGAAGGCAAAATACTCACTTTAGTTTATCTCCTTAATTGGTTTGTTTATCAATACCATTAAGCACAGTTTTTTGCTTTAAAACATGATGTACAAGAGAAGCAGCAGATCTAGCAGCTAAAGGTTGATATTTACTATGTTTTTTCCCATCAGCCCAATCACAAATCGACTTAACCAAAATCCATGGTGTACCCCTACGCATACAAGCAGAACTAAGTCCATTGCCTTCCATTTCACCTCCAATAGCTTGAGGAAATTGCTTAAATAATTTGGCTTTAAATTCTGGTTCATCAACTAATTTTTCTCCTGAAAGGATTGCTCCATGTCTAATTTGACAAGGTATATTATCAATTCCAGAAAATTTCCAATTATC
>CAKZYM010000226.1 GCA_937884685.1 uncultured Calothrix sp. | reverse complement strand
GCTAATCTTCAAGATGGTAGTTTTGTCGGCGCAGATTTTAGTGAATCGACTTTGGAAGGTGCAAATTTATCAGGTGCGAGACTAGCTCAATCGCAGCTATATCAAGCTAATTTAAATAGTTCTTGTATTACGGGAGCTTGTATTCAAAACTGGGGAATATCTACCGATACTCAGTTGGAAAATATCGAATGCGAATACATTTATATGCAACTCCCCACCAAGGGTGACCGAGACCCTTGTCGTAAACCGGATAACCGTCAAGAAACTTTTAAGCCAGGAGACTTTACCGATTTTATTGCACCAATTATTAAAACTCTAGACTTATATAAAAATCAAAATACCGACCCGCGACAGGTAGGTAGTAAATTCAAGACTCTCGACCTACTTCACTACGAAGGAATTGACCCCACTGCTGCGGCGATCGCCATTATTCAATTAGCGGAACAAAACCCGGATGCAGACCTACAAGTTGTTGCGTTGGAAGGTAGGGGAGAAGAAAAAATCCGTCTGCAAGCAAGAGTAGCAGGTAATGCTGACCCCTCGGAATTAAACCGCGAATATTTCCAAAAATATGCAGAAATTCAATCTTTACCTTACAGCGATTTGCAAAGCTTAATTGCAGGTATCAAAGAAAAAGATGAACGAATTCGTCGGTTAGAAAGTCTTTTGGAAAGTACCATTCATCAACAAAAATTTTATGTAGAAACCAATCAATCGCAAAAGCCAGTAGATTCAATTACAATTATGTTTTTAGCATCAGACCCCACAGATGCTGCACGTCTGCGATTGGGACAAGAATTACACGATATCCAAGAAAGACTACAGAAAGCAAAGCACCGAGAAAGATTTGTTCTTCAGCAACAATTATCTATACGTCCGGGTGATATCAGCCAAGCATTGCTGGAGTCTGAACCTACAATCGTACATTTCTCGGGTCATGGTACAAGTAATGGTGAGCTTTGCTTTGAAAACGAATCTGGAAAAATCCAACCTGTAAAACCTGAAGCTTTAGCTGCATTATTTGACCTAGTTAGCGAACAAGTAAAATGCGCTATTCTTAATGCTTGTTTTTCGGAAACTCAAGCTAAAGCAATAGCAGAGCATATTCAGTATGTAGTTGGTATGAATCAAGCCATCGGCGATAAAGCTGCGATTGCATTCTCAATCGGATTTTACACCGCAATTGGAGCAAATCGTTCGATTCCGGAAGCTTATCAGTTTGGCTGTACTCAAATTCGATTAGAAGGTATTCCCGAGCATCTGGTTCCTGTTTTGTTGGAGAAAGATTAAACAATAAAAATCGGCGTTGCTGATTAATGGGATGATTTGGCTTAATATTGAACGCAGTAATAATAGTTTCAGCTTTTAATGTTAGACTAAGCCAGCAAGTCACCTTGCTGACTCGTCTTCAAAACCGTGCGTGAAATGTTAACTTCACACGGCTCCTCAATTACAGGATGATTGTCAAACATACCGACCATATCAAATCTGGATTTTTGGTGGTGGCAATGACGATGTAATAATTGCAGGTTGTTGAATGCATTCCGACCGCCTTTAGCTTTCGGATTAACATGGTCAATTTCCCACACATCATCTGGTTTAAAATGTAGCCCACAGTGGGCACACTTACCTTTTTGCTTCTTTAGCAGTTTTGCAATTTTTATGGAAACTTCTGGGTGAGTACCCATCCTTGTACTCCAGTAAACTAAATCACCATCAAAAAGGCTTACTTCATCCTTGACTTTTATGTGTCTCACTATTGGAATTTGTGAGTGTTTGATAAGGATGATTGGATTGTTGCCTTCTTGCGGAGTTGCAAATACCCAGTGGTCTTCTCCTATGGTTTGCCAGTATTTATTTACCACCCATTTCTTTTTCTTATTTGGGTGACGGCGATTTGCCCACCTTCGTAGTTTTTGGTAAGTTAGGTAATCGAGCTTAGAAAATGTTTCTTTGCTGCACACACCAGAATAATAGTTTGACCATCCTCTAATAATTGGGTTAAGACGAGATATTAAGGTTGCTTGTGAAGCAACTTTGTTCGCATCTATGGTTTTTACTATTGCTGTATGGTGTTGTTTTACCTTTTTAACTGGAGTTTAGACTAAAGCTCGTGACCGCTACGCGGTCACGGCGCACAAAAAATGGTATAAAAAATAGGGAAATGCTTGTGGTAAAACAAGCACCTCCCGACGGAAGATGAGAAAAGCACTACCAAATCTCAACTTTCGTTATGGATGTTTTTGCACAGAATGCGGGAATTCCGTCAAGCCGCATACAAATGTTTATGCAAAGCCAGCGATGCAACATTTGAATTAATGGACTCAATACTGCTAACTCGGAATGCATATAGCGCAGGCGGATTTATCTTTATGCCCAGTGTTATGCCTTCGGCACGCTTCGCTAACGTCGCAAATGGTCAAGTGTGTATGAAGCATTACAAGATACAAAAGTCCAACGAAATAAATTAATGGGACTATACATCAAAAATATACCAAGCCAAGAGCGTATTATTCTTGCCGGAGACCATACTGCGTGGTCAAGACCAAACGCACCTACTTTAAAAGAAAGAACTTATGAACACCATACCCAAAGTGGAATCGGAGGTCGCCCAGTAACAGCAGGATATGGTTACAGCACACTTGTATGGGTTCCGGAACAAGAAGGAAGTTGGGCATTACCATTAAGACATGAAAGGATAACTAGTTGGGAAAACCCCATCAATAAAGCAGTATGGCAACTGCAACAAGTATGTCCACAATTACCATCTCGACCTTTAACCCTGTGGGATATTGAATACGGATGTGCGCCATTTGTAATCAAAACGGCTGACATTAATGCTGATAAACTCATGCGCTTGCGCTCTAACCTTTGTTTATGGGGAGAACCACCTTCATATTCAGGACGAGGTAAACCACGAGTTCATGGGGATAAATTCAAACTCAACGATTCAACAACTTGGCCAGAAGCAGCAGAAATAATTGAGGAAAAAGACTCCCTAGTTGGGCGTGTAAAAATTAGGGTTTGGCACAATTTTCATTTCCGTAAATCCCCCCTTCATCCTATGACCATAGTACTCGTAGAACGTCTTAATCCAGATGGTTCTAAACGTGTATCAAAACCGATGTGGTTAGCATTTGTTGGTTCTAAAATGCCGCCGATAAATGAGCTTTGGAAGTTTTATTTACGGCGCTTTGCTGTTGACCATTGGTATCGTTTTATCAAGCAAAGATTACATTGGACTCTTCCAAAATTATCAACTCCGCAACAATGTGATAAGTGGAGTGATTTGATGCCACTAATGACTTGGGAATTGTGGCTTGCTCGTGATATTGTTAACGACAATCCACTCCCCTGGCAGAAGCCAACAATTAAACTTACTCCCGGAAGAGTTGCACAGGCAATACCTGGGATTTTAGTCCACATTTCCACACCTGCCAAACCTCCAAAACTACGCGGTAAATCTCCTGGCTGGAGAAAAGGAAAAATTCGTAACCGTAGAATCAGGTATCCAATAGTTAGAAAGAGTACTTCAAAACCACCGAAGAAATCAAAAGAATCTGCTTAGTATTTATCATTTCATTTTTCTGCTTAAAGATTTCTGAACTCAGTGTTCCTGAGTGATTTTGTAGTGTTTAGTCTAAACTCCAGTTATAAAGATGCGCCAAATTAAGCCCATGTAGATGGGCTTTGTTTCAGTAGCCCCACCATAGCCAGAGTGAGGGTGATTTAGCGCAGCCTCATACAGAATGGGTATTACGATTGAAAGTTAAAGAAATAAAATATTTATTTGCTGTTATCGGAGAACGAAACGCTTGCGGTAA
>CAKZYM010000225.1 GCA_937884685.1 uncultured Calothrix sp. | reverse complement strand
TGTATGAGGCTGCACTCAATCACCCGCAGCCTAGAAGGCTGGGGCTATAACAACAAAGCCAACCTACGTTGGCTTAATTCGGCGCATCTTTATAAAGAAATGGTATTAGGAGTTAGGAGTTAGGAATTAGGAGTTAGGAGTTAGGAATTAAGAGTTAGGAATTATATTTGTTATTCTATTACCAATTACACAATTACCAATTACCAATTACCAATTCTCAATTCCCAATTCAAATTTGTATTCTGGTATAAAAATAAAATACTGAACTATCCGCTATATTTACGGTGTAGTTGAATAGAGACTCAAATAATGCTTTCTTGGCGACGGTTTTCTTTTCTTATAATCTTAGGGTTTACGCTGACTATATTTAGCTTTGCTTGTACAAACCTAAATCGAGGAACGACACAAACACCTCAGACAGCAACTACTCAAAATAGCGATAAACCTGCAATATCAAGTTTACCTCAGCAGACTCAGGAAATTGTTCAAAGTAGGGATGATTTATTTTATCCCCCTCGTGGAGATGTACGTCTGGTGGTTATCAGTGACTTAAATTCTGCATATGGTTCTACCGACTACGACCCAGAAGTTGATAAAACAATCGATTTATTACCTTTTTGGAAACCCGATATGGTAGTTTGTAGCGGTGATATGGTGGCTGGTCAGAAAACGTCGCTGACAGAACCACAAATTAAAGCAATGTGGGCTGCTTTTGATGACCATGTTGCTGCACCCTTACGTCAAGCTAATATACCTTTCGGTTTGACTATCGGTAATCATGATGCTTCTGGTGCTAAAGGGGAAACAGGAGATTTCAAGTTTCAACAAGAAAGAGATTTAGCTTCGGAATATTGGAACGACCCAGAACACGACCCCGGAGTTGAATTTATAGATAAAAACGAGTTCCCATTTTTCTACAGTTTTAAATATCAAGATATCTTCTTCATGTCTTGGGATGCTTCAACTCATAGAATCCCACCAGAAAAATTGACTTGGGTAGAAAAAGCACTAGCTAGTCCCGAAGCTCAACAAGCCAAAATGCGGATTTTAATCGGTCATTTACCTTTATATGCTGTTGCTGAAGGTAGTCGTAACAAGTTTGGTGCTGTGATGGCAAATCCCGAAGAATTACGAGCAATCTTAGAAAAATACAACGTTCATACGTATATTAGCGGACATCAGCACGCTTATTATCCCGGTCATCGCGGTAAATTACAGCTACTTCATACGGGAATCGTCGGTAGCGGTCCTCGTCAGTTAATTGATAGTGAAATTACTCCATTCAAAGCAATTACAGTTCTTGATATTAATTTTGATTCTCCGCAATTAACCACTTATACCACCTACGATATGAAAACTTTGGAACTCATCAACTACAAGCAACTTCCTCGATTTTTAAAAGGTCATAACGGTATAGTTTTACGTCGAGATGTAGAATATCAAGATTTAAAAGCAGATGAAAAAGCTGCTTGTGTAACTAAATTAGACGAAAAACTCTGCGGAAATCAGTAATCAGTTATCAGTTAATAGTGAGGAATTAATAATTGAGAGTTATGTAGTGGGAGCATCTCGCTCCCTACATGTAGTAGAAAAAGTGAAAGCTGTTTTGGAAGAAATTAAATGTTGATTTTTTTCTAATACATGCAAGACATTGCAGAAAAATGAAGTACAAAACCACTGTCAAAGTGCTACATTTACGTAAATGCTATTTATTAAGGACGTATAAATTATATACATTTATGTTTGTTAAGTTCTGGAAAAAATCATTAGCCCATAAGGTAGTATAAATAATCATATTAACTACCCTTAGAATCGCTTTCTTCAAAAATCATTACGGTCTAGAGTTGTCTAGTTTATTCTGCATTTCTCCTTGCTGAAGCAAGCTTTAAGGGTCTGATTTTTGATGCGAAAATATAGTCGATAAAGGCAGATGAAATAGAAAGTTTGGCGTTGCTGATTAAAAATTCTGTTTAGCCCCCCAACCCCCAATTCTGAGGGAGAAATATAATTTAAAGTCCCCCTAATTTTGGGGGATTTAGGGGGCTACTGTTAGATAGCAACAATAAATTCATATTTCAATTCAGCAATGCCGAAAGTTTTATATTTTCGGATAAGAAAGTATCTCGTTATACATAACTTTTGAGAATGGCTTAGCAAAAAAGCCTAATAAAAATATAAAAACTAAAACACAGTATTTTTAAGGTTAATCAATGGTTAGTACTAATCCTCTAGTTGAAGTTTATTGTACTCGTCCTAGTTGTCAAGACCCAGTTAATACAATTCCTGAAAAATATCTTTATACGAAACCAATCAAACAAAGATTTTGCGCTAATTGCGGAATGCCTTTATTTTTAGAAGGGTGTTTTGTAACTCTCAGACCGTTGGTTCCAGAATCAGAAAGGGGTGGGTTTGGTCGAACTTTTTTAGGTAGAGATTTGAAGTTTCCAGATTTACCTTTAAGAGTTATCAAGCAGTTACATCCGAGAGTTTCTCCTTCAGAATCTCAACTAGCAGATATAGAAAGATTATTTCGCTCAGAAGCAAGCGTTTTAGGAAAACTAACACACTCGCAAATTCCGCGTGCATGGGCTTTTGCTCAGTTAGAAGCACCTCCAGACCTCCAGGAATCTACGGCACAACTCTATCAAAAACAAACTTTTTTTTACTTGGTGCAAGACTTTATTGCAGGTCAGAATTTAGCGCAAGAATTAAAGCAAAAAGCACAATTTCCAGAAGCGAAAATTGTCGAAATAATGATGCAAATGCTTGATGTTCTTAATTATGTTCACGCTCAGGGAGTGATACATAGAGACATCAAACCTTCCAATATAATGCGAGTGTCGAAATCTAATTCTCTTCATCTGATAGATTTTGGTGCTGTCAAGCAAGTAGTAGTTACGGGAGTTCCCACCGCTCAATCAGTTGTTATCGGTACTCCAGATTTCGCTCCACCGGAACAGATGACGGGTAAACCGGTGTCAGCTTCGTCAGACTTATATTCTTTGGCTGCAACTTGTGTCTCTTTACTCGCAGGTAAAGAGGCTCAAGAGATTCGTGAATATCATACCTGGCACTGGCGAAACTACGCTAATGTCAACCCTCAATTAGCAGATATTTTAGACAAAATGCTGTCCCATCAGCCAGATGATAGGTATCAGTCTGCTCGGGAAGTTATGACTGTTCTTGCTAATCTTCAGCCCCAAGCTCCTCCAATTACCCAACCATCACCACTCCCCACTCACCCTCAGCCTCAACCAATACCACCACATTTGTCTGGTATACCAAAATCTGTTACACCAACAGTTACTGAATCAGAGTTACCAAGCAATCCTCTAAAAAAAGTAAATAAAAAATTGTTGGTATTAGCTGGAGGTATCGGTGCATTATTACTAGGGACAGCAGTATACGCAGTGATGAAAAGTTCGGAACCAGCGTTACTTGCTGATAATTTTTTTAGTAGAGGAGAAGAATCTTTACTAAGAGAAAAGAGATTTGATAGCACGTTATGCAAACAAGCTTTGGGAGAAAAAGAAGAAGGAATGAAAGCCTTTGAAAATCAAAGGTATGAAGATGCACAAAGTAATTTCCAAACAGCTATAAGTCTATTTAAACAAGCAACTAGTAATTGTGCTGTTGACCCAGAAACGCTGATTTTTCTTAACAATGCTAAGGCTAATATTAAAGGTAATCCCGTCACAATTGCTGCTGCGATTCCTGGTAAAAATAAAGAAAGAAATACAAAAATATCAGAACAAATATTACGTGGTGTAGCTTCGGTTCAAGAAACATTAAATAATCAAGATGGTATTGAAGGAAGATTATTACAGGTTGTAATAGCTAGAGATGAGAATAATTCCGACCCAGATGTAGAAAATACATCTCCGAAAGTAGCTGAACAATTAGCAAGAAATCAGATTCCCGGAGATAGCGGATTCAGTGGACAAATATTAGGTGTAGTTGGTCATTTTACTAGCGATGCAACTTTAGCAGCAGCAGAAGTTTATGGAAAAGAAAAACTGGTGGCTATTTCTCCAACAAGTACTGCTGTCAGACAGTCTGAACCAAGCGAAAAATCCGGATATAAATATGATTTAAGCGATTATGTTTTCCGTACAACTCCTAATGATGCGGTTGCAGCGGCGGATTTAATTGAGTATGTCAAACAAAATATTGGTTCTGGAAATGCAGCTATTTTCTATAATTCTAAAAAATCCTATAGTACTTCTTTAAAAGAATCATTTGAGAAAAAATATGCTTCTATAGGAAAATTAGCGGAATGCGATTTAGCGAATTCTAGCATTGATAATTGTCAGATAGATGAAAATATCAAATTATTAATGCTATCTATCGATACGGGAGAAGCAGCAACAGCTTCGTTAATTATTTCTAGATACACAAATCAGCTTCTATTGGGTGGAGATTCTCTTTATAATGCCGATAACGTATCGTCTACATTCGGTAATCAAGCTGAAAATCTAGTCCTTTCAGTTCCGACCCACGTTCAAAGGACTACAGATACTTTTAGAAACACATCAATCAAACTTTGGGGAACTCAATACGTTGGTTGGAGAGCAGCTACAGCTTATGATGCTACTCAAGCGATTATTGCAGCATTACAAAAAATAGAAAAAAATCCGACTCGTCAAGGTTTGTACGAACAATTAAAAAGCCCTTATTTTAAAGCATCAGGTGCTACGGGAACCATTCAATTTAATAGATTCCACGACCGTCAAGTAGACCAAGCAGACGATAATCAATTAGGGGTTTTAGTGAAAGTACAGCAGAAATGTCAGCCACAGGATAATCTGAAGTACCAGTTTTGTTTGATTAATGAATAAAGGCTTGTAAACAATATTTAACATTTTCAAACATTCAAAATACTGCTTTGTGATATCTGGAGAAAGTCATAAAATGTTTTACGAAAAGTATTTGCATGAAAATGTAGATACTCAATATTGATAGCATTCATTTTTCAAAGCACTACCGCATTTAGGAGTAGCAAAGATGAGCGAAAATGATGAATTTAAGAAATTTCTTCCCGATGAAGAATTTAAACGAGAGCAGTTTGTTTACGAAGTTCCTAGCGAAGCCGAACCTCCTTCTCAGGAAAGAATACCATCAGCATATGAACCGATGCAGAAGATACAGCTAGATGGGAGAGCTTATCGAGGTTTAGCAGGAGGAAGAACTGCTTGGTGGGTTTTAATTACTGGTTGGTTTATTTTTGGATTTATAGTTTTTGTGATTGTGATTCCAATTGTCTCTGATTTGATTACTTCTGGATTTCCTACCGCTTTGATTATGCTATTACCAGTTTTACTTATTGGTTGCCTTTTTTTAAGAATTTTATGGAGAGGAACAAATGCAAAGCTATCTGCTAAGAATAATTAAAATAGAAGATAATTAGGTGGGTTGATTTGAAGATAAATGAGTAGAATAGTGATTTATTAATATAGATTATATTAAGTTAGATTGCCTTCTAGTAAATAAATTCAGTTAGCCCCAATCAAACTTACTTATTGTATTTTCACGTCTTAATTGTTTTAATCTTTTAAGACTAGATTCTCGTTGTTCTTGTTCAAAAATAATTTTTTCTTCTTCCTCCTTTTCTGACCATGAAGGAGCATCAGAATGAAAATCAAAACTTTGAATCGGACGATTCATCCATTTCCAAGTAGAAGAATTATCTATATCACTAATTACCATAACTCCAAATAATTCTCCTTCACTACTATAAATTTCGATGAAAATACCAGAATTATCCCATGTATCATCCACATAACCTTGTATACAAATAGAAAAAGTTATAGTTTCCTCAACGGGAACTTTGACAACAGTCATTTCTCCCATATTATGCTTTAAATACCAAGAAATTCTATCACAAGCATCTAAAAGATTTTGCGGAACCTTTTCACGTTTGCTAATAGCTATACTTAAGGGACTAGGAGATAATTTTTCATATTTTCCTTCATCATTCAAATTATATTCAGGTTCATAAGCTTCATAACCTATTTGATATTTATATTTGAAATCAATTATTGATTCATCTGGACGATTTATAATTTCTTGTTTGTAAAACTTAAGTATTTTTTGCTTTAATTTTTTATCCATTTAAAATTTAGCAACGTAATTTAATTCAATTTACAAATTTATTGTAATTCACTTTACATTTATTCCTCTATCTTTAGAAACTTTTATTTATAATAAACAGGACATCCTTCTCTTAAGAATAAGAAGAAATCAGGATGGAGTTTTCAATGCATTATTATGTATGCTCAATAAAAAAACTTTAAATGTTATCCCTGAGAAAGAACAGTTATACAGGACTTAGGCAGTTATCATAATATCCGGTTGGTGCGTGACATTAAAAAAAATTGTTACTGCGTTCATAGTTTCTCAAAGTATCACAGTACCTTACAAGAAAAATGTGCTTGGTTGCGTAAGTCTTATTATAATTACTCATCCTTTTTATTATTAATAAATTAATGCTTACTGCTCAAATACTTGAAGCTTTTAGTCAAAGAATTTCCTGGTCTACGATGAGAGTCATTTTAAAAATATGTGACTTACCTGTAAGACGTGGATGGGAACAAACAATTCAAAAGTTGACAGATGAAGAAAGCGTTCGAGATGATATTAGCGATAAAATCGAGCAGCTAAAAAAATGTTATGACAATCACTTATTAGTAAATGATAAAGCATTGAAAATTTATCAACTTGAAAGAAAAAATATTGATAAGTTAATCGCTGCATTTAAAAAATACAAACCTGAAAATACAGCATTTCATCAAACATATCCATTTCCGCTATCTGATGATAATTTAAAAGAAGTTGATTTCTCTCAAAAACTTGTTGAAATAAGAGATACAAAAGATAGTTTAGTAGCAATCTTCTGTACAAAGCGTTTATTTATCGAACGAAGTCAAATAGATACCGAAGAATTGAATGAAGATACTAGAAAAGATTTAGCTGGTTATGATAAAATAATTGGGGTTAAAGAACATTACCGTCAGTTTTTTGATGTTGTCGTACTGTCAAAGCAGCGAAATAATATAGAAGTTAGAGTTGATATTACTGGTAGTTTATCTTCAGAAGATAAAAGTAAAGCTTTCTTTCAAACGATACAACAATTTAATAATTTATCCGAAAATATAGCAATAGTTAAAACACCGCTGCAAGAAAGCATTAACTTTTTTCCACTGATAGATAATCTATATGAATCCGATGAAGGAAAAGTAGTAGAACTTGCTTTTATCACCGATGAAGGCTCGACTAAATCTGAAAAGATGCGTAAAGGTTCGGTAGATTTGAGGACTGAAACTTACCACTATGCAGGTAAACAAGCAGTAGAACATATAACTTCTTATCGACTGGCAATTTCTTGGAATATAAAAATTTGCCAAAGAATAAACAGTCAACCAGAATTATTGTTACCGGGTCGCGCTCAAATCTTGAGCAATCAAACTCAATATCTTGATGAAGTTTATATACTAAACTGTAGCAGTTTGGATGATTATGAATTTGTTGTTGAGAAAATATTTGATTATCTAGAATGATTGTAATTAGCAAGCAACAAATTGTAGAACAAATTCATCAAGACTGGTTACAACAGCCTCAGTCACAAATTTGTATTGCAATATTTGATTATCTAATTTGTAGTAATTTCCAAAATCTTTCACATATTACATACGGTAGTTTACGAAAAGTTGTAGGAAAATCTTACGATAATCGAGATTTATTAACCGCAGTTCAATATTTATGCGGTGATAGAACGCATTTACTGGAAGCAAAATTTGAATTAATTGATAACGATAATTATTTTGAAATTTCTGATGATGAAATGACTGAAGCTCGCGAAACCGGACAGCTTCTTCATCCAGAAACAGGGAAATTAATCCGTAATTTTGAAGACAAAGTTTTTATATATTTTCAACCGAGTTCTGTAGTCAAAAACCTTGCTTAACAATAATGGATATTGAAAATTTAAGTTTACGTGAACTACAGAATTTAGAACAATACATACCGGGATTGGGTCGCTTTCCATCCAGGTTTGCAGTTACTAATTACAATAAATTCATTGAAATTCTCTACGATGATATTGACGATATAATCTATCAAATCCAAGAAAACCCAGAACTGCGTCAAAACGATAGCGAAGATAGATTAACCATAGATATTAGAGACCAACTGCGACGTTTGGGATACGATGCTTCCCACGATACAAAATTTGGTGGTCATGCTGACCTTTTAGTTAAAAAAGGTAATTTCACATGGATTGGAGAAGCTAAAATCCATAGCTCCTATAGTTACTTATGGGAAGGTTTCTTACAGCTGACTACTCGTTATTCGACTGGTGATTTCAATCAAAGAGATGGTGGAATTTTCATCTACATTCGTCAGAAGAATGTTAGTGCAATTATTGAGAAGTGGAAGAATCATCTGCTGAGTAAAGAATTATCTGACTTCAACTCTGAAGCGTGTGAGAATAGAGAACTTTCTTTTTTCTCAACCCATAAACATGAAGCTTCTGGTCAAGATTTCAGAATCAAGCATATTCCAGTAATTCTCTATTTTCAGCCTCAAGATAAGAGTGGAAGAGGTAAAAGTAATAAGAAAGCTTGATTTTGATAATTTTTTATTTCACTCGTGATGTTGAATTACATATCATTTAAATTAATATTCTATTCTTAGCAATAACAGCCAATATCTTCCTCACAATCATCGGCTAAATAACAAAGCGCTCGGAAACGCAAACCAATTAATTCTTCATATAGGGGATTAAGTTTACATAAAGGTGGAATACTTACAATAGTGCGTCCAAATAAACTAATATCTCGCTCAAAAGGACATTGTGTGGGAATCATCCGACAAATAAAATGGGCTAATGCAATGTCT
The DNA here is from genome assembly GCA_937884685.1 of uncultured Calothrix sp. Taxonomy (GTDB): domain Bacteria; phylum Cyanobacteriota; class Cyanobacteriia; order Cyanobacteriales; family Nostocaceae; genus Rivularia. The sequence continues at coordinate 21,404 of CAKZYM010000225.1, read as the reverse complement.
TGAATCTCAAGATTATTTAGCCACTGACGTATAGGATATAAGCCATCAAACAAAGGCATTTTAGGCTTAGTTGAATTTAAAGTTGTTTGAGGAGTACGTCTGATTAGGTTAAACATTGCTCTATCCAAATATGTTTTAGTAACAAACTATACCTGTAGTCTAAGCATAAGCTAAGTAAATGTAAATACTATCCAGATATAAAAAACATTTATTTTATATAAGTAAAACTTAACTGCGCCGTATTGTATATAGCCTGGACTTATAGAATATCGACTTAGCTTGAGTTAGAAACGCAAGAGTTATTTTTTGGTTTACCAAGAGTGCAGAAGCAATGTAATCCAACTTTATAATTGTTGAATTGTTTGGCTTTCCAAGTTATGTTGAGTTTCGTTCCTTAAAGGATGTTTTGAAAAGTATCCTCTTAACCCAATCTACGGATTACTCTTTCAATCTCTTCTCGATTCATGAGAAAACTTTTAAATATCAAATAATCTACTTCCGCAATTTTGCTAATAGTAAATCAACTTCATTTATCCGCAAAATCATCAAAATTAAACTAAAAACTATCAAACCAATTATTCCGGAAACACTCAATTGAACTAAATCAAATATTAATCCTTCAGCTTTCCAAATAATTTCAATTCCCCAGCTTGTAACCCAAGCTGTTAAACCCGCAATTGTACTTGCTCCAGTTAAACTAAAAATCGGTAAAATCCAATCTTTCCAAGGTAAACCTTCAAGTTGACGATGCAGATAAATTAATAACATTCCCCCAGCAATTAAATTCACTCCCATCGAAGCAAAGACCAAACCCGTCATTCCAAAACTATTTACCAAAACGTAATCTAAAATTACATTGAGTAAAATATTGAAAATGCTGATACGAAACGGAGTTTTAGCATCATTCAATGCATAACATACCCGAGTTAATATTTTTCTTCCAACACTGGGGAACATTCCCAAACTATAAGCAATCAAAACCGAAGCTACCATTTCTACAGCTTTACTATCAAAAGCTTGACGCTGGTAAACTATTTTGACGATGGGAATTGATAAAGCCATCATCAAAGCACTCAAAGGTAAAATAATTAAAGCTGTAACTACAATACTTTGACGAACCTGTTCCTTTAACTGATTCCATTCTTGATTTGCAGCTAATCTCGAAAATCTCGGTAATAAGGGAACCAACAAGATACTGGATAAAAGTCCCCTAGGAGTTTGCGATAGTAATTCAGCATAGCTAAGAGTTGCAGCAGCTTGAGGAATAAAAGAAGCAAATCGCAAATCAACGTAAAGGTTGATATTTGACATCCCGGCCGAAAGCGTAGCAGGAGCCATTAATCGCAATACTTCCCTAACTCCCGGAGAACGAAAATTAAATCTGGGACGAATTATCAATACACTTTTACGTGATTGGACAATTAACTGCACGACCCACTGCAATATAGCACCAGCTAAAGTTCCCACAGCCAAAACCATTCCACCCAAAGCCAGATTTTGCGGTGCGTTGATATTATCTCCTAATTGCCAAGCTAAAATACCCAAGCTGGATATAACAGCAATACTTGATAGCATCGGACTTACGGAAGGTAGCCAGTATAAATCTGCTGAATTCAAACTAGCAATCCCGACCCCAATTAACCCCGCAAATAAAGCCAGAGGAGCCATAATCTGTAATTGTAAAATGGCAATCTCCCTGACCTGATAATTTAATCCCGGTGCTACTAAATCAATTAAAAAAGGCGCGAAAACAATGATTAATATAGTAACGGGAATCAAAATTAAGGTTAATAAAGTCGCAATAGTCGCAACCAAATTAGCGCTGTCTTCCTCATCTCTTCTTGCTAAAACGCTGACCAAAGCAGTATGTAAAGGGCCATTTAAACCACCCACAACAACAAGTAAAAATCCAGGAATAATATAGGCAAAATTAAAAGCATTTACTACAGCACCCACACCAAAAGCCGCAGCAATACAAGTCGAACGCAACAACCCGAACAGCTTGCTGAGGAGAGTTGCAACTGCTACTATTCCAGCGATGTTTTTTAATGATTTGGGCATGGGAAATTGGGCATTGGGGATTATTAAAAGTTAAAGGATTTGTATTCTAATAGTGGATGCGTTTGTTAGAAAGTAGTAAAAATGTAAAGAGGAATAAGAGTAGAAATGATGAGTTAAAAGTAAAAGAAAATACAATTTCCTATGCCCTATCCCCAATGCCCTTTAACCTTGCTGTTTCTAAAATTACTTCAATTAATTGCCCGTAGGATAAACCATTATTGCGAGCAATTTGAGCAAAAGAACGCTGTGGATGTAATGTAGCGTCGGCGTTAATATCCAATAAATAAGCTTGATTACCAGCAGAAACTCGGAAATCAAAGGTAGCATAATCCAATGGCTTGAGTAACTCGATTAAATCTAAACTTATTTCTCGCAACTTCCGCAACTGTGGAATATACAAATCTATATTTATTTTCTGAAAACCACCATGTCTTTTTGCTTGTAAATCTAAAACTTGCTGTTCTAACGATTTACCTTCCTTAGTTACTGTTTCTACCGCTCCAATAAATACGGGTTTATCATTTCCCACAACACCGACAGTAATTTCACGACCTTCTATAAATTGCTCGCATAATACAGCAGCTTGAAACTGTTGATGTAATTGCTGAACTTTGTGCTGTAATTCCGTTAAACCCGTAGATGCTTCCCAAAACTGTAAACCCAAAGAATAACCTTCACAAGCAGGTTTTAGAATACATTTTTCCCAAGGTGGTTGTGTTATCTGCTCACCAACTCCATAACGAAACCAAGGTGGAGTTGAAATTCCCCTCCACAATAAAACCGGTTTGAGAAAATCTTTATTCAGCGTCAGACTTTTTACCGTTGCATCTCCACCAGTGTAAGGTATTCCCAACTGTTCCAAAATTGCGGGTGCTAAAGCGGTACGATTGCGCGATGTTGTTCTGACTGAAAGATTCCAAATGAATTCTGGTAGCTGATTATTTTGCCATCTTTCTAATAAATCATCTAGCGTACCAATTAAATCGACATCGTGACCCAAAGCTTTTAAATGAGTCGCTACAGCTTCAACTTCTTCGTTTTCTCTCCAGTGGTAATGAGTTTCTTCCCTAGCGCTAGGGTTTGACATGATGTCAGATTGGTTCTCGAATAGGATTCCAATTTTAAGCATTGTTATATATTTTTGAACCCAGAAGGACACAAAGATAAGCTTAGAGTAACGTAAAGCTTTTCATAATTAGTAAGGCTGTTTTAGTTTTCTTACCTACAGCATATTTCATCTTTATGAGGTACGTTCTAACGGGCAGGGATGCCCGTACCACAAGAGTTTTATAAAATTTTTTTGTACCTCATTTACCTGCAAGGTGCTGTATTACCCATTACCCTCTCCCAACCAAACGCTATTCTGATCAATATCAACCACCATCAAACCAGACTTATCTAATCCTCTTCTAACCTGATGCCATCTAGCAACTAACTGCATGGGTAAACCTTCCATTAAACCGACTAATTCTAGCTTCCCGTCAGAGTGAGTCAAAATATAGCGAAAGCGTTTTACCGAACCGTTGCAATTTTGACGTATTGCTTCTACTAGGTTCATCGCTTCGATTATCGGTAATTGGAAATGAGTCGCGTGTTTTACGGGTCGGGGATGGAATAAATATTGAGGAATTACACCCATACGATGCAAGCGTTTGTATAGTTCAGTCATTGTATCGACTTCTGCATTAACTCCTCTCATCAATGCAATTTGTGAGGTTAATAAACAACCTGCTTTTCGTAAATTAAACAATGCTTTTTCTGCTAAAGGTGTGATTTCGCGGGGGTGGTCAAAATGACATTGAAAGACTATTTGGAATCTGGAATTATACTGATTTAAAACTGATAATAATTCTGAATCTGTGGTGAAACGAGAAGGAAGAAAAGCTGGTAGCTTGCTGCTAATACGGATTTGCCAAATATGAGGAATTTGAGATAGTGCTGCTAAGAGATTAGCTAAGCGACGGGTACTGCAAACCATTGGGTCACCACCAGACAGCAATACGTTATCAATTTCAGGATGCTGTTTAATGTAGGATATAGCTTCCTGTAAATCCTCGATAGTTTCTTTCACCATCACATCCTTGCTCATCAACCGTCGTCGAAAACAGTAGCGACAGTGACCCGCACAAGCCTGAGTAACTATTAATACTGCTGTTTGCTCGTATTTGTGTTGTAAACCTGGAATTACTGTAGAAAATTCTTCTCCACTGGTATCTAACGAACCGATATCGCTTTCTTCGTCATCGGATGGAATTAGTAATTGACGCAAAGGGTCTGATGGGTTTTCCCAGTTAACTAAATCAGCGTAACCTACAGGAACCATTACCGGAAAACGCTGCTTTGCACTATTAACACGCTGTTTATCCGAATCATTGAGAGACAACCAATCTTCAGCAGAACTAGATAATTTAAGACTTTCGATTAATTCATCTCGCCAATTTTTAGCCTGTGGAATTTTCTCGCAAACTAATTCTCTCATCCGTTGTTGCTCCCAGCATATCTACTCAACTTTAAGATTACAGGATTCGTGATGTTTTGGTTTTAAGTTTTAATAATGCCATCAAAAATCCAATCAAACAAAAAATATATATTTCAACAGATGTAAAAACATAAGTAGTTTTACTACTATAAATTGTCAATTTTATCCTGGTATAGGAGCAGATAATTTGTAGAATGATTTTTAATTAGCACTTTGTCAAAATATAAATTTAGGGTTTTATACGGTTATGAAAAACTCTTTACGTAGTTGGAAAGCTTATTCAAAACATTTACAAAAATCTAGTACAAATCTTTTGAAAGGCTATGCTTTTGATTACGCTAGCAAAAAAAATAACCTAGATATTTCCACTTATAAATATCAATGGAGCAGCTTTACTACTCCGATTAAAAAACGTTCTGGATTAGCTAATATAAACGAAAATCGCATTCATAACATGCAGCTAGCGGCTGACAGGATAGACAGATTAATTATTCAGCCGCAGCAAATTTTTGGTTTTTGGAATAGCGTTCCTCGTCCTATTGAAAGAAACGGATTTCGTTCCGGTCCAATGTTGGTTAAAGGTAAATTGATTAATGATGTCGGTGGTGGTTTATGTCAGATTTCTACAACATTGTTTAATGCATTGCTTTGGGGTAATTTTGAAGTTTTAGAACGCTATAACCACAGTATTGATGCTCATGGGGAAAAGCGATTTTTTACATTAGGCCAAGATGCGACTGTAGCTTATGGCTATAAAGATTTGATTGTCAGAAACGTTAGTAATATACCTTTGTTATTAAGGCTGCAAGTCTTTCCAGAAAAAGCTGAAGTTACAGCCAGTATCTGGGGTCATGAAGCAATACCATTTGATGTAAAAGTTAAATCAAAAATTTTACAAGAATTAATATTATCTGATGGTGGAATGTCTGGTTGGGAAGTTGAAACTAAAAGGTTTATTTTAAATAAAGAGAGAGTGGATATAAATTCAGAATGGGAAAGCAATTATCAAAATATTGATATTTATAAACCTTTTATTCCAGCAGTTGCAGCTTAAAATTTATATCATTCAGAATTTATACAATCTACAATAGTCATTGCGACTTTTATTTAGTTGTCTTTATAATCTCGATTCAATCATTCAATTCATCTTCTGACCCTTCTGTAAATTTTTCTAAAACGACGTTTATTAAATACTGCATCACGGTTGAAGAAACATAATATTCGTCTCTTGCTTCGTTCATATGAACTGGCAAATTCTCAATCACAATATGTTTACCTTTAAATTCGATATTGTACTTAACATTTGTTTCTACCAAAGTTTCTTGGAAATCTTCCATCTTTATTTACCCTGACTAAACATGTAAAATTGTATTCATATTTCTCTGACTGTAAAATAATTATCCCATGAAAACCCTCTTAGTCCAACCATCGACATTACACAGCTTTCTAACACAAGTATTTAAACCGCATTTACTATCATCAGAAGCACAAACAGCATTAATTAATCATTTAGTAGAAGCGAATTTATGGGGTATAGATTCTCACGGTGTACAGCAAATTATCGGTTATGACAAAAGCCTTAAAAGCGGACGGATAAACCCCAAACCAGAGATAAAAGTAATTTCCGAACGTCCTAGTTTGATTCGTATCGATGCAGATGCTGCACCGGGACAATATGCTGCAAAAGTTGCAATGGAAATGGCAATTGTCAAAGCTGGTAAAACTGGGATAGCGGTTGTTGGTGTGACTAACAGCAATCACTTTGGTGTTGCGGGATATTATACGCGGATGGCTACCGAAGCAGGGATGATTGGTTTTGCGACTACAGATACTAATGTTGTCGATTTAGCACCCTTTGGTGGAAAGGTTGCAAAATTGGGAAACAACGCAATTTCCTGGGGAGTTCCTACAGGTAATCAACCGGTAATTATTGATATGGCCACCGGAGCGGTCAGCGGTGGAAAAGTAAAACATTTTGCTTATCAAGGTTTAGAAATTCCCTTGGGTTGGGGATTAACAGCAGAAGGTAAACCGACCTTAAATCCCGAGGAAGTAGCTGTTAATATACCCGCTTCTTATAAAGGTTCTGGTTTAGCATTTATCTCAGATTTGTTATGCGGGCCACTACTCGGAACTGCAACAGCAATGTTTAAAAACAAAGCAATTCACGATGCAGAAAATGGAACCGGACATTTATTTTTAGTTTTAGATGTAGCTGCTTGGACTGATATAGAAAAATTTTATCAAGAGGTACAAAAAGCAATTAATTCTCTGAAAGAAACTCCCCGATTAGAAGCAGAAGAACCAATTTATTATCCCGGTGAATTAGAAAAAATTACTCGCGAACAACGTTTACAAAATGGGATTCCCATACCTCTATCTTTAATTGAAACCCTTGCAGCGCATTTTGGAGGGAATATTATCTCTGAATATTTAATGTAGAGAAGAATTAGCAGTGCTACGTTTTTACACGTCGAAACAATCTTAAAAATGCTATCCCAGTAATTAAACTAGATAAGATAGTAGTTGTTATCACTCCAATTACAAAGCTAACAATCCAAGCAATGTCTTTTGCATTCCAAACTTTAGATAAGAAAAAGTTAGCAATTAAACCTGTAAAAGAACCTAAAAACATGCTGGCAAAAATACCGATTAAAGATAGCATTAACCATCCGAAGGAATTGTCTATTTGTCGGCGTATAGTTAGCCATTTAGCTATAGATGTTCCTCCGATTACTCCTATCACCGCACATAGTAATTCTCCCTCAGAACCGAATAATATTCTCCCTGTAAAAGTTCCTATAAATAAACCGATTAGAAAACCGAACAAAGTTTCTATTAAAGACCACAAATTAAATATAATTCGCTGTCTTAATACTAACCATTGCATAATTTCCACTGGAACCAAAGTGACAATTGCTGCTAGCATAGCGTAGCGATAACCTACATCCTGACCAAAAATAGAATATACCGCTCCACTAAAAATACTGCGTATAAATAAACCAATTCCAATACCGACAATATTCGATAACATCCATTGATAGAAAAAGCCAGCGTTAATAGTTGTTATTGGAATTGCTGGAGTATTAATTTTGTCTGTTCTCGGTGGATTAGTGACGTTAAAAATCTCAGGATTATTAGTATTAGCAGGTATATTACTTTGAAGCGTGGGTAAAAATGAAATTGGCTTGATATCCAATAACCGTTGTAAAATTTCTTCAGTATTTGCTGGACGTTTGCTTGGGGAACGTTTCATCATCCAGTCAAGAAAGTCTGCAAACTGTTGCGAAAGATTCGGTACTGCATCGCGCCATAATAATTCATCAGTTTGGGGATTATAAAATTGATTGGGGTCTTTTGCGGTGAGTAAATAAACGAACGTGCGTCCCAAAGCAAAAAAATCAGATTGCTGCATAGCTTGACCGTTCATTTGTTCCGGTGGGGTATATCCAGCGGAAACTATCCCCGTTACCTGCCCTTGCGCTTGTGCTTGCCAGTAAGTATCTGTAACCACTCGTGCGGTACCAAAATCAATCAGTGCTAAACCACCTTCAGCCCGCAACATTATGTTAGGTGGTTTGATATCGCGATGAAAAAAGTTTTGATTGTGAACCTGCTGCAAAATAGTTGTCAATTCTTGCAACCATTGCATTGCCATTCTTTCATCAATAGGACGATATTCCCGCTGTTTAATGTATTCATATAAATCCATCCCCTCAATTTTTTCCATCACCAAACAGTGCAAAGGTTCCTGACTGTTACGGGGATGATAAACAAAATATCCGTCAGCTTCAACTTGGGGAATTCCGGGATAATTTAGCTGAGATAAAACTTCAGCTTCCCGTTGAAACAATTCAATCGCTTTGGGAAAATTATTGTGGAGAATTTTAAGAACTTTTAGATTATTATCGCGCTCTTTAATTTCATAAGTCTTACCAAAACCCCCACCTCCCAAATACTTTACAACCTTATAACGTCCTTGCAGCAGTAATTCCGAACCACAACCAAGACAAAACATTATCTTATCGGGATTATCATCGGGTTTTGGACAGTGAGGATTTATACAAAGACTCATAATATTTGGGCATGGGGAATTGGGCATTGGGCATAGTAGAATACTTCATACTATTGCCCAAGGATTATGGAATTATTTCTACTAATGTACCTATTTTTACGACCTTATATAACTCATCCACATCTTGATTTTTTAATGATGGACAACCCCAAGTCCAATTTTCTTGATTATCTATGATTTCATCACTTCCTTGGGGTACTCCGTGAATACCGACTTCACTTCCAACCGAATCCAACCAAGAAATTTTACCCGTGGTTTTAGCTTGAAAATGTTTCCTCCAAGATTCAGCATTGGGATAATCCAACCAGATAAATTTACTCCATGAAGGATGGGGATATAAATCTTTTATACGAAAAACACCTTCCGGAGTTCTTCTGTCACCTTCTCGAAACTTATCACCTTTGGGACTACTACCAAAAACAACAGGATAAGACTTTATTGGCTTTTGATTGTAATACAGCGTGATTCTATGCTTTGATTTTTCAATTAAAACCGAGGTTTTATCTATATCTATATTTTCTCCAATTAAATCCTCAACCGTTTGACTGTAATTAAGTAATTGATTTCCAGGAATAGGAGAATGAATTGCTTGGAGTGATTCACATTCACCCAAACATAAAACTTCCGCAACATCCCTGAGAGGAAAAATAAATCCCAAGCGAGTTAGTAGAAAATATAGTGCAAATGTGCTAAAAATTAAAAGCAAAATTATTTTAATTTGATTTTTATATTTTAAATTCACTTGATTCAAAGCAAGAATAATTACATTGTTTAAATAAATCAACCTTAACATTCTGAGGAACCTCACCCCCCCTTCCCTTTCCTTATTAAGGAGAGGGGTGTAAATACCCAATCTCCAAATTCTATGACTAACGAAATGCGTCGCGAATTCTCTAACCGCGAAGACTTGATAGCTTACCTCAAACAAGAATTTCCCGAAGCAGCAAAAAGAGATGAACACACCAGCGAAACAATCGGTGGACGTAAAGCTGCCGAAAAAGCGTTAAAAAAAGTAGACCCAAAGAGATACGCGAAAACACGCAACTTTTTAAATGGAGAAGTAACCAGACTTTCCGCTTATTTACGTTACGGTGTTCTTAGTTTGAAAGAAGTAAAAGAATTTGCTTTAAATAGAGTTAGTAATGATGACGATGCAGCAAAACTAGTTAATGAATTAGGTTGGCGAGATTATTGGCAAAGACTGTATGTTAAATACGGTGGTGGAATTTGGGAAGATAGAGAAGAATATAAAACCGGTTATAGCGTAGCGCAATATGCACCGGAATTACCCGAAGAAATAAGAGAAGGTACGACGGGATTAGTTTGTGTTGATAACTTCAGTCAACAATTGCGGGAAACTGGTTATTTACACAATCATATGCGGATGTGGACAGCAGCCTATATCGTACATTGGCGGAGGATTCGCTGGCAAGCTGGGGCAAAATGGTTTCTAGAGCATTTATTAGATGGCGACCCAGCGAGTAATAATATGTCATGGCAATGGGTAGCGAGTACCTTTAGCCATAAACCTTATTTCTTCAACCGTCAAAACTTGGAACGTTATACCGACGGAGTTTATTGTAAGCGATGTCCTTTATATGGAAATTGTGATTTTGAAGGTAGTTACGAACAGTTAGAAGAGAAATTGTTTCCTAAAAAAGAGTTTAGTAATAAACCTAATAGTCAAAGTTTTCAGAAGGGGAAGAGAAGAGGGAAAAGATAATTAGTAATTAGTAAATGTAGGTTGGGTTAGACGCACGAATATGCTATTTTTCAACAATTAATTGAAATTGTGCCGTAACCTAACATGACGCTTATTGGTACTTCTGAAAATTCTGTATTCTAATAATAATATTTATCCGCAATGGTGATGTTGGGTTATGACACTCAAACCTAATGAGACGAAACTCGTGTTTATTACAAGGAGTGGTAATGTAGTAAGAATATCCTGATTGAATATTACGGGGAGAATGACCCATAGAATCATTTGAAATAATTTAATTCAAATAATTTAATTCAAATACAGGTTTACTGTGCGTGACGGCAATTTCAAATTATTTTGTTATGAGTGATAAATTATCTTAACCGTCACAGCACCCTACAAAATATGAAAATCCCAAAATATAGCTTCCCCACTCATCCCGGTACTTGGCTACTCAAAGATTTTCTCGAACCAATGGGAATAACCCAACCACAATTAGCTGATACACTTCACGTACCGTATCAGCTAATAAATGAGCTTCTGAATCAAAAGCGGGATATTGATATTACTTCTAGTACCGCAATCAGGTTATCAAAATTCTTTGGAAATAGCTCCAATTTTTGGTTAAATCTCTAACAAAATTGGGATTTGTATCACGTGTTTAAGGAAGAAGAAGAAATAAAAACTATTTCACAATTCAATTATTAGCCCATGCAGATGGGCTTTGTTTGTGTAGCCCCAGACTTACAGTCTGAGGTTACTATTAGTGTAGATTATTGCTACTGACATGAGTAAATATATAGAAGCGCTAACCGAATTTGACGGAAAAGGTGACGCGATATTTTGTGCTGGTGGTATAAGTAATTGTCCAGATTGGCAATCGCAAATAGTGGAATTATTAAAGCCTTCACCTTGGATAATTTTAAATCCCCGTCGTGCTAATTTTCCAATTGATAATCCCGATGCTTCTCAACAACAAATAGCATGGGAATACAGACATTTGAGACTTGCTTCAGCGATTTTATTTTGGTTTCCTCAAGAAACACTTTGTCCCATAACACTCTACGAACTCGGTGCTTGGTCAATGACAGATAAACCTTTATTTGTAGGAGTTCATCCCAATTATCCCAGAAGACAAGACGTAGAAATTCAAACCGGTTTAGTACGTCCAGAGATTGAAATTGTTTATTCCTTAGAAGAATTAGCAGAACAAATATTGAAATAAATTACTTCAACTTCTCTTTTATAACCTCTTCTTTCTCCCGAAATCCTACCAATACAGCATCACCATCTTTAACAAACAAAGGACGTTTGAGCAACATAGCATCTTCAGCAAAAGCTTCTATCCATTGCTCGTCGCTCCAAGTTTTCTTTTCCTCACCTAATGCTCGATAAGATAGTCCCGAAGTATTTCGCATCGGTTTAGCAGTTAAACTGTTTACCCAGTTTTCAATCATTTCTTTACTGGGTGGATTTTCTTTCGTATTAATAAATTCGTATTCAATATTGTTATTCTGTAGCCATGTAAAAGCTTTTTTGCAAGTACCGCAATTGGGAATACCGTAAACTTGGATTGACATTACTACCTGTAGGGGGATTGAGAAAGTAGCAGCTAAAAAGGTAAGCTGAATTTACATGATTTATTTTCCCCTAATTTGTGACATGAGCCAAGAAGAAGATAAAAATACTATCAAAATAGACCCCGGAACTATTGTGTTTATTATATTTGCCTTGATAGCACTTCCGTTGTTAAATACAGGTTTTGTTGGTTAGTAGATATTAAAATAAATATTAATTTGATTTAAATTAGCTCTGCTGCAAAGTTCGAGTATAGTTTTGATGTTCATTCGTTTGCAATCCTTGCTACAAAACTGTCAAAACTTCAGCTAAATTTCCTTCTCGTAAAGCATCAACAGCTAACCATAAACCTGGAAAAGTTTCGCTACGAATAATACCCGATTTATCAGCTTCTAAAAGAATGTAACGACCTTCTTTTAAAATAAACCAGTCCAAACGATTTTCATACATTTGCCAAACAATATATTCTTTGACACCGTTACGACGATAAGCATTGAGTTTATCATTTAAGTCATAAGAAGCACTGCTAGCTGCAATTTCTGCAATTAATTCTGGTGAACCTTCGATATAATCATCTTCACTGATGCGAGAATTACCACCAACTTCCGGTTCTATTCTCAATAAAGCATCTGGTTGGGGTTCGTTATCAGCATCCAAACGTACAGTAGCATTATCTTGTAAATCGACCCCTGGACTTGCTGCACAATAGGTTCCTAGCCAAGTCATAATTTTGGCATGAGGTCTGCCATGTTTTGTCGCACGTACAGGTGAACCCACGTACACAACTCCTTCGATTAATTCTGCTTTTTTTATGTGTATCATGACTTGGTAGCGACGCTCGAACTCATAGCGTGTAAGTCTGTCGCCATTCTCAAGAGGTGGCACGTTAACAATAGTTGATGTTACTGTCATAATCAATTATCTGCTTTATCTCTATCCTAATATTGACTTTTAACTTATTCACAATCCAAAATCTAAAATCTAAAATCTAAAATCTAAAATTCTATGACTAATCGAATAATCTGGGTACACGGAGACTGTCTCAGTCCCCAAAACCCCGCACTTGATGAATATCCGAATACTCCTGCTATCTGGGTTTGGGATGATACTTTACTTGAAGAATGGCAAATTAGCCTCAAACGAATCGCTTTTATTTACGAATGCTTGCTAGAGTTACCCGTTGTAATTCGTCGTGGAAATGTAGCGAAAGAGGTTTTAGCTTTTGCAAAAGAACATAATGCAAATACAGTCGTCACAGCAGATAGTCCAAGTCCGCATTTTGATAAGATTTGCGATGAAATTGAAGAATCAAAAGAACTAGAAATATTTGAAGTAGACCCATTTTTTGAATACGACGGTTTTATCGACCTCAAGCGATTCTCTCGTTACTGGAAAGTTGCTCAAAAATATGTTTTTGAGTAATCAGTTAACAGTTATCAGTTATCAGTTATCAGTTATCAGTTAACAGTTACTATTTATCTTTGTAAGCTAATAGGTAGCGGAATTGAATAATAAGCTCATGCTTGAAAACACACCTAATTTAATTTGAGTGAGATACAGCGTCGGGATGGGGAGTAGGGAGCATGTATCAGACAAAATTAACTTAATCAAATAGCAAAATTCTCTATTGTAATTAGGTTTAATTATGACAACTTACTTATACAAATTAAGTCCATAAAAAGCTTACCCTCACTTGCTACTTACTACTCACTACTCACTACTTACTACTTGCTAATTACAACTACCTAAAGTTATAAACATCTAGGGGATATATTTATTAAATTACTTTGCTAATCTGGGTAGACAAAACTTTGATTATTTTTTCTGTCTGGAGAATAAATAGTGATTCAATCTCTGCCAGTTGGTATTAGCTTATTTGTTATCGCTGCAATTGTAATTGGTTTAGTTGGTACCAGAATGTGCAAAGTTGCCGACCAATTAGCAGATGCTACTGGTTGGGGAGAAGCTGTAGTTGGTGCTGTTTTTCTAGGTGGTAGTACTTCTCTATCGGGGATTGTGACTTCCGTGACTGCTGCTTCGGGAGGTCATGCTGAGTTAGCGGTCAGTAATGCGGTTGGGGGTATAGCCGCACAAACAGCTTTTTTAGCAGTTGCGGATATGTTTTATCGCAAAGCTAATTTGGAACATGCTGCTGCTTCGATAGCTAATTTAATCCAGGGAACTTTGCTGATGTCTTTGTTGGCAATTCCTTTACTTGCTAGCTCTAGTCCTCAAGTTAGTTTTTGGGGAATTCATCCAGCAACTCTTTTTATTATTGCAGCTTATTTGTTTGGTCTTCGTTTGGTTTCGCAAGCAGAAGAAAAGCCGATGTGGAAACCGCGATACACAGAGAAAACTGAATTAGATGAACCGTCGGAAATGAGCAAAGTTGATGTTAGTTTAACAAGACTTTGGTTTGAATTCATATTATACGCGTTTATACTTGCTCTAGCGGGTTATTTAATTGCTCAAGCAGGTGTATTTATTGCATTTAAAACTGGTTTATCAGAATCTTTAGTTGGTGGTTTATTTACAGCAGTCTCGACATCTATACCAGAATTAGTAGTTACTGTCGCAGCGGTAAGACGAGGAGCATTAACCTTAGCTGTTGGTGGTATTATTGGCGGTAATTGTTTTGATTTATTATTATTAGCTTTTTCTGATATTGCTTTTCGTAGCGGTTCTATTTATGCTGTTATTTCTCAACGTCAGGTTTTTGTTATTTCTTTAACTATTCTGATGACGGGAGTATTATTATTAGGGCTTTTACAGCGCGAAAAATATGGTTTTGCTAATATCGGTTTTGAAAGTGTTCTTATTTTATTGCTTTATATAAGTGGAATTGGGTTGTTGATTTCACCCATATAGGAAAGAGATAGGGAGAGAGGGAGATGGGGAGATAAGGAGACAAAGATAAATTATTAACTTATAATTTATAATCTTTAGCAATTCCCAACTACTCACTCCTCACTCCTAACTCTAATTCCTAACTTTTTACGAACTTAAATCATCAATCAATTTCATCACTCTTTCTTTTACTTGTTCGCGAATGCGTCGATATGTATCTATTTCTCCACCTTCTGGGTCTTCTAATTGCCAATCTTCAAATACTTCTCTTGTCACCCATTCTGGAGGTAAATTTACACCGCAACCGCACAAGGAAATAACAGCATCGTAATCTTCAGGATTGAATTCGCTCAAAGCTTTAGATTCCTGATTGCTAATATCCATGCCAATTTCGGACATAATTTCAACAGTTTTGGGGTCTACAAAACTCGCTTCTAAACCCGAACTGGTAACACTAATTTTACCTTCCCCAAATTTACGAGCGAATGCTTCAGCCATTTGAGAACGACGAGAATTTTTTTTACAAACAAACATTACTTTTTTCATTTCTATTCCCCTGGTAACGATTAAAGTTGCATTTAAAAAAACTAAATAAATATGTTGCTACAAGAAGGTTAAAGGTTAAAGTTTAAGGTTTAATAATCATAAGTTTTAGTCTTAATTAACTTCTTAACCTAATTAGGTGGTGCTATATATTAAATAAATATTACCTATTACCTATTACCCATTACCAACCTTTTGCTTCCTCTCGCTATGACGGTCTGTAAGATAATCAACTTTATCGCGTAAGAGCAAGGTAAATTTATACAATTCTTCCATAACATCAATTACTCTATCCCGATAAGCAGAGTCTTTCATTGTTCCATCTTCATCAAACTCTTGGTAAGCTTTAGCAACAGAAGATTGATTCGGAATAGTAAACATCCGCATCCAACGTCCCAAAAGCCTCATAGAATTAACAGCATTAAAAGACTGAGAACCACCACTAACTTGCATTACTGCTAAAGTTCTTCCTTGAGTCGGTCTAATTGCTCCTATGTTTAAAGGAATCCAGTCAATCTGATTTTTCAAAATCCCGGTAATATTACCGTGCATTTCTGGAGATGACCAAACTTGACCTTCAGACCATTCACTTAATTCCCGCAATTCTTGTACTTTGAAATGTGTCTCTGGAACGCTACCCCGAATCGGTAATTCTCGCGGGTCGAAAAATTTAACTTCTGCACCGAATCCTTCAATAATTCGTGCTGCTTCTTCTGCTAATAAACGACTGTAGGAACGCTCTCGCAGCGAACCATATAAAAACAATATTCTTGGTTTATGGTCAAAATTTGTCATTTATTTAATTATCAATTATTCTTTGTTTGCAGCTAAGTCAATGCAATTGTATGCTTTTGGATAATACTTACTTCATATCTCGAAACCCGCAAGAAAGATATCGATAAACAATCATTGCTAACTGCGCTCCGACAATTGGTGCTATCCAATAAACCCAATGATGTTGCCAAATTCCAGCTATCAAAGCTGGGCTAAAGGAACGGGCTGGATTCATACTTGCACCAGTAATCGGTCCCATGAAAGCAGCTTCTAGAAAAACAGTCAAGCCAATTGCAACTCCAGCGAATCCTACTGGTGCGCGTCTGTCAAGTCCAGAGCCGAAAATTACGAACATCAAAATGAAAGTGAGAACTAACTCTAATACGAAAGATTGCAACCAATCATCATTTAACGGCAAAGTTGCGCCTAAATTGGCTACTTTTCCTAAGCTAATAAGAAGTAAAGCTGAAGCCGATACTGCACCAATTAATTGGGCTAATATGTAGGGTAAAACCAAACGTTTAGGAAAAAATCCACTACTCCAAAACGCTAAGGTCACTGCTGGATTAAAGTGTGCCCCGCTAATATGTCCCAAACAATAAATCATTGCTGCAACAACTGCACCAAAAACAAAGCTGATACCCAAATGTGTTACGCTACCGTCACTAATAGCATTTACCATTACTGCCCCAGTACCCGCAAACACTAAAGTAAAGGTACCGATACCTTCAGCCAACGCTTCTCTTCTGCAAATGCCACTCAATAACCGTAGGCGCGAATGCTGCTTTACACTTGTATCCATACCTTTTAGTGGTGCGTCAGTACTTGAAATTTTAAACAGACTTCAACATCAATAGGTTATTTCAAAAAAAGTTGATATGTCAAGCAGCTAAGCAAATAGGCATATACAGTACCTTACTGTAAGCTCGAAAGTAGCAGCCAAAAAATAGAATCCATATACTTTCATTCTGAAATATAGCGAAAGCATCAATTTTTTCTTTTTTGCTTTTCTAACTCCTGCAAGCTAACAATAAAGACTCTGCTCGGGTTAAGAAGGTTAATCTTCGCAACAAGATGCAGGAACTATTGGACTAGATTTACTGAAATCTGCCAGATACTGCTGTAGTAATTCAAACTGATATTGGTTGAGACTATAGTAAATCCAACGTCCTTCTTGACGAGCGCAAACTAAGTTAGCTTCTTTAAGGGTTTTAAGATGAAAAGACAACTTAGATTGACTAACATCTAAAATATCGCATAAATCGCAAACACAGATTTCACGATTTTTTAGTAGTTGCAATACTTTCACCCTCAAGGGTTCTGATAAAGCATGAAAGCCAGAAATAATAATATCTGGAACCGTAGCAGGAGTAGATTGCATCAATTTATATTGAATAAAAATCAACTACATATATTGACTGTATTTATTTTGAACTAAAAATAGCAGGCTCGGAGTGATAGCGAATACCAGCTTGCTTAAATCTATGCAAAGCTTCATTAAGGCGGTTAGTATCAGCAATCAAGCTAATACGTACATAATTTTCCCCTCCATTGCCGAAAGCGTTACCGGGAGTGACTACTACACCCGTTTGCTGTAATAACTTTAAAGCAAAATCGGTAGAATTCATACCCATGGGAGAAGGAATCCATAAATACATTGTGGCTTTAGTCTTAGAAAGATTCCAACCCAAATCATTTAAACCTTCAACTAGGAAATCGCGACGGTTAGAATAGCGCTGTTGAACTTGCTCTAAATAGCTATCAGGTAATTCTAAAGCAGTTTGGGCTGCTGCTTGCAGTGCTGAGAAAATACCATAATCTAGGTTTGTTTTCAGCGTTCGTAAACCTTGAATTATGCGACGGTTACCAACTACAAAACCAACCCTCCAACCAGCCATATTATAGGTTTTAGACATAGTATGGAACTCCACACCAATATCTTTAGCACCAGGTATTTCTAGTAAACTTGTGGGTTGATAGCCATCAAAAGCTAATTCCGCATAACACAAATCGTGTACTAATAGAATTTCATGCTTGCGAGCAAAAGCAACTATTTCTTCAAAAAATTCGCGAGGTGCAGTAGCAGCAGTAGGATTATTAGGATAGTTGAAATAAAGTATTTTTGCCCGTTCTGCTACTTTATCGGGTATTTTTGTTAAATCAATTAACCAATTATTTTCTGGTTGCAGAATCAAACTGTAGATTTCACCACCAGCAATTACCGGACCTCGAAAATGAACGGGATAAGACGGTGAAGGAACTAAAACCACATCACCGGGATTAACGTAAGCTAATGCAAGATGTCCCAATCCTTCTTTGGAACCTAATAACGGTAAAGCTTCACTATCGGAGTCTAAATTTACTCCGTAACGACGATGATACCAACTAGTAATCGCGTTGCGAAAATTAGCTGTTCCTTCAAAAGGAGGATAACCGTGATTGTCGGGATTTTTTAAAGCCTGTATTGCTGCATTAACTACAGCTTCAGGGGTTGCACCATCGGGGTTTCCCATACCCAAATCAATCAAATCTAAACCTTGCTCCCGCGCTTTTGTCTTCAATTCATCTAATCGAGCAAATGGATAAGCGGGTAGTTTCTGTATTCTTTGGGCTGGGATTATCCAGTCTAAACTCATTTTCAAATTTTGCGATTGAACTGTTAGATTACCAAGAAATCAGTACACCAGGCAATAGAACAGTTACGTAAATCAATTTACTTAACTGTTCTGCTAAAAATATTATTCTTTTAGGCTTTTCTCTGGCTTTTGGAACCAGAGAATTTTTTAGTTTGATTGCTTGGGGAATTTAAACTGTTTGAAATTCCACTTGCTTCTACTGGTGCTGTGGTAGAAACCATCGCTGCCATTAACTGTTCCAGAGCAACTTTAAACGGTAGCCTATGAATATCTGAATTGGGTTGTAAAGCAAATTCTGCTGCTTTTTGCAATTGTTTAAGAGTTATATTACCTAAACCCAAATCATCCAGCTTTTGGGGTAATCCGATTTCTGTATAGAATTTGAGTAATTGTTGTCTAGCAGTAGCAGCCAATTGATTTCCTTGGAGCATTTCTTCCAAACGCAACTGCACCAAAATACCATAGGCAACTTTTTCACCATGAATGCTACCGCTTCCGCAAACATGGGTTAAGCCATTGTGTACTGCATGAGCCGCTACAGTACGACATTGTGCCCCACCGATTCCACCAATTACTCCAGCAAGTAACACCGTAGCATCCACAACTTCTTGCCAAACTTCGCTTCCGGGAGATTGTAAAGCCGCTACCGACTTTTGCAGTAAAATATCTCGCAAAATCCGCGCTTGTTGAACTGCTGAAATTATCAAAGTTTGTTCTGAATGTCCACTACTTACCGATGCTTCATACCATTTTGCGATCGCATCGCCGATTCCCGCAACCAAAGTACTTTGCGGTGCAGTTTGAATCAAATCATAGTCTAATATCAGTAAATCTGGGCAGCTATCCAAAGCTACATCGTACAAAAATGCTCCTTCATCAGAATACACATTGGAAAGCGCAGTCCAAGCAGCACAAGTAGCAGCCGAAGTCGGAATTGTGACCACTGGTATTTCCAAATGATGCGCCAATAATTTCGCCGTATCAAGAGCTTTACCACCACCAATACCGATAATCACATCAGCTTCATGGGCTTGAGCTTTGTCACGTAAAATTTCCAAACTGCTTTCACTGCAATCAGGAGTATAAGAAGACTTAACAAAATCTAATCCCTCAGATTCCAATAATTCCAGATAATTATCAGCAATATCTAAAGTCTTATTACCACTGACAATTAAGGGACGATTTCCCAAACGAGAAATGTATGAAACTGCTTGATTAAGGATTTGGGAACCGCGAATTACTTTCGCAGGAGCTATTGAGAGAGTTAAAAATGAATTGGATGTTTTAGCAGACAAAGTTTTTTTTGATTGATTCAACATATAACTTATATAAATAAATTAACATTTCGGCTGAAAAATTTTGCCAACAAATAGCCGGTAGACAATAATTGTATCGTTATTTATGAAACTAAATTTTACATATATTTACATATTTATGTTATACACACTACATTTTATACGGTATGATGTCTATCTTAAGTATTATTGTTGACGAATAATTACTTAGAAAGTCCAAAAAGCAGCATTCATCAATTAACATAGAGATAGTAAATTCACAAGTGATAGCAGCTACATGATGTACTTAGCGCAAAAGATTTGAAACAATTTCATAATTTCGCTGAGTTATCACGATAAATGTATAAGACTAATCAAATAGACCTCCTTGAATAATTAGGGGAAACAAATGGAACCATTAAATGGTAAATTTCAGCAATTACAAAAAGATGCTGAAGCTAAAATTTTTCACCAAAATATATTTCTCGTGAATGAGCAAGCTGCCAACGAAGACATTGAACAAGAAAATAATCAAAACGAACCGACTGCATTACCAGAATTAAGCAAAGGTAGTAAAGGAGAAATGGTAATGAAAGCACAGCGTATCCTAAAGACAACTTCCGACTACGTAGGATATGTAGACGGTGATTTTGGTTGGGTTATGGAAGCAGCAGTCCAAAGTTTTCAGCGTCGAAGCAAAGTCGCAATAACTGGAATCATTAATGATGAGACTTGGGAAGCTTTAAACCAAATTCCTCGTTAGAGGTTGGAGGTCAAAGGTCAAAGGTTAGAACTTTGAATTTTCAATTTTCTATAATTCATAACTCATAACTCATAACTTCTAACTCATAACTCCTAACTCTGATAAGTAGTCAGCTTAGCTAAATTATCTTGATAAATATCAATTTGCATTGCGTTGTCATCGCGATCTGAAAGGGAGCGCTTAACTTCTCCTAAATACAGTGGTAGAGAAAGTCCAGGTTCGGGATGTACTATGCTGCGAGCGCGAATCTTTAATTGATTATCTTGGGGTGTACCTAATCTACCGTAGGAAAATAAATCACTAGCAGCTTGACGTAAAGTTGCATCTAATTCTGAAGAGGTAATTTGTGGTGGTGTTGCAATTACAGCTTGAGATGAGCCATTGTCGTAAACCAACTTATAGCGAACTGCACCAGGGATAACCGCGCGGGTCAGAGGGGTGAGAGAGAGAGGAAATAAACCCCCCGTTAATACCAACATAAATCCAGTAGCACCAGCTAATCGGAACCGGATACCCCACTTAAAGACAAAACCTAAGATTGTGATAAAAGCAAATACTAATGTGGCAATACCAGACCATTGAGTGTAGCGTGCAAAATCATCTGTTGAGAACATAACGGTTTAACTGCCAAGTTGTTTAATTTATCAATAGATTTATTTTACCGGGCAAGTT
>CAKZYM010000224.1 GCA_937884685.1 uncultured Calothrix sp. | reverse complement strand
TATTAGCTTGCTTGAACGATATGAAAGTCCAGGGATATGGTTATGCAATAATCGGTAGTGCTAGCGACGGTGTAGCAGATTTTTATCGCAAAACTGTAGGTGCTACCGTCATCGAAGATTCATCACCAGGTATTTACAGAGGAATGTTAAGAGGGTAATTGATAATTAATTGATAATTGATTATATGAAATCAATTTTATTAAAGATAAAAAATTGGATTGAGAATATATGGGAATTTTTAGAATATGAAAACTTTATTCGTCCGCTTTTAGTAATTATAATTATTGTTGCTGTTAGTTCAATTAGCCTATCTTTAGTAGAACCAAATTTATCTTTATTTGATAGTTTATGGTGGGCTATAGTTACTCTAACAACTGTTGGCTATGGTGACGTTACTCCGGTAACTATTCCAGGTCGATTTATTGCTTTTATAGATATGCTAGTTGGTATCGGAGTATTGACTCTAATTACCGCGACAGTTGCCAGTATTTTAGTAGAAAAGAAAATCAGCCAGGATTTAGGAATGCATTCTTTTAATTTTGAAGAACATATTATTTTATGTGAATGGAATTATCGGGCTGAGACTGTTCTTAAAGAATTACGCTTGGAAACAGAGACAGCAAAGACTCCTATTGTTTTGATTGCTGATATAGATAGAAAACCTGTTAACGATAAATATTTATATTTTGTTAAAGGAGAAGTCACTGATGAAACTTTGCATCAAGCTAATGTAGAAAAAGCCAAAACTGTAATTATTTTAGGTGATGATAATGTAGATTATAAACAGCGCGATGCAAAAGTTATATTATCAGTTTTGACCGTAGAAAGCATAAATAAAGACGCTTATACAATTGCCGAGTTGATAAATGAAAAGAATATCGAAACTTGTAAACGAGCTTACGCTGATGAAATAATTGTTAGCAGTAAACTATCTAGCAATTTAATTTCCAGTGCTACGATAAATCACGGTATTAGTAAAGTTATTTCCGATATTGTAACTTACGAATACGGTTCTCATATATTTAAACGACTTGTTACAGAAGCTGAAATTGGTACTCTTTTTATCGATGTTTTTATCAAAATGAAAAAGGATTATCAAATTACAGCTATCGCTATTCAACACAGTAAAGAAGGAGAAACTATTTCTAACCCGTCTCCCGATTATCAACTTAGAGAGAATGATTATTTAATTTTAATTGGTGATAACGATAATGATAAGTATTTTTCTTTCGATTAATAATGATATTCCTAACTCCTAACTCCTAACTCTTAACTCCCAAATTCGCTTGGAATCACAATCAACGAAAAATAAGGTACAGTTTCCGCTTCAACTTCATTGATAGATAATATCTTCTGATTCTCCCGAGTCGCATTTTCAATATACTTTGCTCTTTCAATTAATCCCAATTCTTGCAAAACCTGCTTAACCTGATTAAAATTCTTCCCCAATTTAATAATTACTGCTGCATCCGCTACTTTCAACTTTTCTTTTAAAACTTCTTCCGAAAGTATTCCCGAAACCACCATAAAAACATCATTTCGGTAGGTCAAAGGTATTCCTATCATCGCAGCACCAGCCATTACCGATGAAATTCCCGGAACTATTTCAGTATTGAATTTCTGCGATAACCTATCATAAATATACATAAAGCTACCATAAAAAAATGGGTCACCTTCACACAGAACTGCAACATCCTGACCGTTATTTAAATGTTCTGCTAACTGTTCGGAAGCTTTATCGTAAAAAGGCTGAGCAGATTTTTCTAACTTAAAAGGTAATACTATCGGAATCTCTATTTGATTATCTTGTAAAAACTCAGCAACAATCGAGCGAGCAAAACTATTACCCGTTTCAGAAGCAGGATAAGCAACTACAGAAACAGACTGTAAAATTCGTAACGCCTTCAAAGTAATTAACTCGGGATTACCCGTACCCACACCAAGTCCGTACAAACATCCCGAACTCAATGTTCCTCCTGGCATAGAGCATTTACCGCAGCCGATGCGATCGCGCTTCCTCCTCTTCTGCCCTTTAATGTTATAAATGGTACACTTCGACTATCAGCAGCCAAAGCAATTTTTGATTCTGCTGCACCAACAAAACCAACCGGAAAGCCTAAAATCACAGCAGGTTTAGGAAATCCAGCATCAAGTAATTCTAGAAGATGAAATAAAGCAGTCGGAGCATTCCCAATAGCCACAATCGCTCCTTCAATATCAGGTTCCCATAATTCCACCGCAGCCGCAGAACGAGTATTACCCAACTTCCAAGCTAATTGTGGTACCTCTGAATGATTAAGCGTACAAATTACGGGATTTTTCGCAGGTAAACGTCGTTGAATAATGCCTTTTGCTACCATTTCAGCATCGCATAAAATAGGTTCACCCGCCCTCATAGCTCTCTTAGCAACAGTTACAGCATTCGGGGACGCTTCCAAATCAGTAACAATATCGGTCATCCCACAACTATGAATTATCCGAATCGCTAAAGGAACTAAATCCGCAGGTAAATTTTCTAAATTCGCTTCCTCACGAATAATAGAAAAAGAACGATTGTAGATTTCTTTAGGATTGCGAATGTAGTCTGGGAATTGGGAATTGGGCATTGGGCATGTTAAGAGTTAGAAATTAGGAGTTAAGAGTTAAGAGTTAGAATTTTTAATATCAAAGCTTAGAATATCACGAACACTACTATTAAAGTATCTTAAAAGTAATTTCCCCATTACCCATTACCTACTACCAATTACCTAATCCCCGACCGCGAATATAATGTAATCAAAATATTAGAAGCATATTGATGCATAAATGGTTGTCTTTGGTGGGTATTGGTGAGGATGGTTTACCTGGTTTGGGTCAGGTAGCTTATTCTCTTGTGGAAAAAGCAGAAATTTTGGTGGGAGGTAAGCGTCATTTATCGATGCTCCCAGAGGACGATACCAGGGAAAAGTTGATTTGGAGTTCTCCGATTGCAAGTTCTGTAGAAGAAATTATTCGGTGTCGGAGAAAATCTGTTTGTGTTTTAGCAAGTGGGGACCCGATGTGCTTTGGAATCGGGGTTACTCTCACTCGTCGGATACCTATTGATGAAATCACGATTATTCCCGCTCCTTCAGCTTTTAGTCTCGCTTGTTCCCGTTTGGGATGGAGTTTACAAGATGTGGAAACCTTGACTTTAGCCGCTCGTCCCATATCTCTTCTACATCCGGTAATTTATCCCGGTGCGCGTTTATTGATTCTCAGCGAAGGTCGAAACACCCCAGCCACAGTCGCACAAACCCTTGTAGATAGAGGTTTTGGTAGTAGCAAAATTACAGTATTAGAATATATGGGGTGAGAGCGCGAGCGTATAATTAAAGGTATTGCTGCTGAATGGGAAACCACCAAAATTGCTAGCTTAAACACAATTGCAATCGAATGTGTAGCCGATGCAGATATATTGCAACTTCCCAGAATAGCCGGTTTACCAGATATAGCTTACCACCACGATGGACAACTGACTAAGCGCGAAGTCCGAGCCATCACATTAGCTGCACTCGCACCTATCCCCGGACAAATGTTGTGGGATATCGGTGCGGGTTGCGGTTCCATCAGCATAGAATGGATGCGAACTCATCCCCAATGCTGGGCTATCGCAATAGAACAAAACGACTTAAGATTAAATTATATTGCCGACAACGCAGCAAGTTTGGGCACTCCTAACTTACGTATAATCCACGGTGAAGCACCAGGCGCATTACAGCTTTTACAGCCACCAGACGCAATTTTTATCGGAGGTGGGATTACCACAGAAGATATGTTTGATACCTGTTGGCAAGCGCTTCGCACCGGAGGACGTTTAGTAGCAAATGCAGTCACAGTAGAAAGCGAACAAAAATTGCTTGAATGGCACAATCAACTTGGTGGAACATTAACAAGAATATCCATTCAAAGAGCACAACCCATCGGTCAATTTTTAGGGTGGAAACCAATGGTACCAGTTACCCAGTGGGTTGTGGTGAAAGAGTGAAGGGAAGAGTTAGGAGTTAGGAGTTAGGAGTTAGGAGTTAAGAGTTAGGAGTTATCACCTTTGACCTTTTTCCCTAAATAGCATCCGGGTCAATATTTAATTCTCGCTATTTAGCAGCCAATTTTTCTGCTTTCTGTTGAGCAATTTCTTTCTGTTCTCGCTCATATTCTTTCTGTTCTCGCTCGGATTCAGCTTGTTCTTCTGGTGTAGGAACTAACTCACCATTCGCTGTAAAAAATCTTAATAAGCCTTGATGAATTCCCAAATATAACTCTAATTGCTGACTCCACAAATGTCCTTGCTCGTTAGGTTCTATTGCTTGATATTTACCATCTAATAAATGAAATCCAGCAAACTCTAAACTATAGGGGTCGAACCAAAAGTAGTCGGGTGTACGAAAGGTGTTTTGATAAAGTTTTTTCTTTAGGTTTCTATCGACATTAGCAGTGGAATCGGAAAGAATTTCTAAAATAAAATTAGGGTATTTTCCATCTTCTTCCCAAATAACCCAACTTTTACGAGTTTTGCGTTCGGTGTCCAACACCACAAAGAAATCGGGACCCCGGAAATCTTCATTTCTACGCTGGTTTTGACTATAGTAAATCGTCAAATTTCCAGCAGCATAGAAATCATTTTTATCTTGCCACAACCATTCGAGACAATTTAAAAGTAAAATGATTTGCCGTAGATGCAGTTCGCTTTCCAAGGGTGGTTCGTCGCTGTATAAATCTCCTGGAGGAACAATAACATTTTCTGTTACATCTTGGGTAGTCTCTAGTTCTTTGGCTATGGACATAATTGGCAATAGGGTTTTGAGAGTTGATAATTTTATTTTACAGTCAACTATCAATGTCAACCTGCAACGACTTTATAGATGAAATATATAAAAGGTGATTTAATCAAACTTGCTCTCACCGGAAATTTTGAAGTTATAGCTCACGGTTGTAACTGTATGTGTACTATGGGTGCGGGTATTGCTAAAACTATCAAATCCAAATTTCCAGAAGCATATCAAGCAGATTGTGCAACAGAAAAAGGTGATAAAAATAAATTAGGAACTTGTTCTTTTGCTACTTGTAAAACTGAGAATGGCTTTTGCGATGTAGTTAACGCTTATACACAATATGATTATCGGGGAAAAGGTGTTTTAGTTGAATATGATGCAGTTCGTAGCTGTATGAAATGGTTGAAAAAAAATTACTCCGGGAAACAAATAGGTTTACCAAAAATTGGTGCAGGATTAGCAAAAGGAGATTGGAATATTATTGAATCAATCATAGTCGAAGAACTATAAAATGATTATCTCTCAATAGTATTATTTTAAAAAGAATCAACTATTAA
>CAKZYM010000223.1 GCA_937884685.1 uncultured Calothrix sp. | reverse complement strand
ACCAAAATTGTCATTGCGACCGAAACGCAGTGTAGGGAAGCAATCCCATCGTGTCGGGAGATTACTATCTCTCTTCGAGAGACGCTACGCTAACGCTGTCGCATGTCCTATCGGACACGCTGCGCTAACGTAATGACGCAATTTCGTCACTTTTGCGTAAGTCCTAAAATAATCGGTGATTATAGGGATATTAACAGGAAAGCAGATTAAATAAAACTTCTTCATCAATAACACAATCCACAATTATTTTTTTCTAATTAATTAAGGAAGAATAGAATTATGAAAAAAAATAGAGTTAGATATTTTTCTGTTTTATTAAGTGCAATCACCTGTAGTTACTTATTTCTTTTTTTAGAAAATGCAAATGCACAAAATCAAAGACGTTGTGATGAGCGTATTTACAATTGGGTTGATAAATATTACTACGAAAAATGCGACAGGCTGGCGCTCCCATATACTCTGAAAAAATTGAAGCATATTCCTCTTCAAATTCTTTCCAAGGTATTAATGAAGCCATAATCACCCAACGATTACTTTCCGATAACTTCCCGCTACCTTAAATCTATAAAAATCTGGGAAATCCTTTACCACACTAGCTTTTAGGAGTCCAAATTAGCTCGTTGGGGTGGAAATTTGGGCGAGGTTTAGTCAAAACTTCATAGATTTTAGGAGTAAACATAATCAAAATGGGTTGAGTATTTTAATTGATAGAAGCAGCTTTACGGGCTGGAATATTCATAACTACAACAGCATCTTCCCATAGTTCCCTGTTTCCTATTCTCATTACACAGTATAAGATTTGAAAACTCCCTCTATCACGGGGACGTTGATAATGCTCTAGAAGTAGTAGAGCGTTGCAATTGTACTAGAGCATTGTTGTAACCCAATATAGCTTGGATGAAGTTACTTTCGGCTGTAGTAAAAGCATCTTCTGCTTGAATTACTTGTAATTGAGTATCAACACCAGCTTTAAAACGCAAACGAGCTAAATCCAAAGATTTTCTAGCCTGTTCCAAAGCATAACAAGAAAGATTTACATTTTTTTGATTCGATTGAAGATTGGAATAAGCTCGCTCAACTTCCAAACGAATATCATTACGAGTCTCTGCAAAACTGGTTTCAGCTTGTCTGATCTGTGTTTTTGCTCTCGCTGCTGCATTTTTAGCTCTGCCCCCATCGTATAATTGTAAACTGCCTTGAATACCAATACTGTGACTGTTTCTAACACTGACATTGTCATCGAATCTATCTTCAAGTTGGTAGTTAGCAGTTAGACTAATCTGTGGTCTTAAGCCAGAAAATGCAGCACGTCGTTGAAATTCAGCAATATTGCGTTCTGCTAGATTTTGTTGTAATTCCGAACGGTTCTGATAAGCTTTGATTATACTCTGTTCTAAATCTAACTTCCATAGACCAGCTAATTTAACAGGGTCAGCAATTTCTATATCTACAGATTGTGCTGAACCTAAAAGATTTACCAATTCACGACTCGCAATTTGTTGAGATGCTATCGCCTCATTAAATTCTTGTTCTCTCTGTGCTAATATTACCTGAGCCTGAAGTATCTCAAATCCCGAACTAGCTCCAGCTTTTCGCAAATTTTGAGCATCTTCTAGGCTTATCCGTGCATTCTCAATAGCCGCTTGCCTAATCCTGATATTTTGATTGGCTTGTTGCACATTGAAGTATCTTTGAGAAACATCCAAACGCAGTTGTTCTTCTCGAGTTTCTAACTGTAATTCTGCAAGTCTTAGATTTTCCTCAGCTTGTCCAATTGCAGCATATCGAGCGCCTCCTTGATCAAGGGTATAATTAAGCGTTAGGGAACTATTAAAGACTGTGTTATCTCGATTAGTATCTATATTTCTTGGCTGTAAATTTCCTAGCAAATTTTGTATAACATTTTGAGCTTGTTGTTGCTGTTGTGATTGTTGCTGCTGTTGTGGTTGTTGTGCCTGTTGTTGATTGTCACTATTATTAGACTGTGGTTGTCCTCCACTGCTACCAGACCTTTGTAAATTACCTGTCAATTGTACTGATGGTAATAATGATGCTTGATTTTCCCTGACACTATATTGAGCAATTTCTACGTTTTGCAATAATGTCTGTAATTCCTTATTGTTACGTCGCGCTAGTTCCAAAGCTTGTTCTAAAGTTATCGCTTGATTTGTTTGGACTTTAACTTCTTCCGGTTTTGTTGGATATAGAAGTGGATTTGGGTGAGCGTTAAGATTATTTATCGATTGAGAATAATTTAAATTATCTGAAGCTGTTTGTTTAGGGATATTCTGCAAACAAGAATAGTTAGCTGAATTTGACGAAGTTTCTATTGAATAATTATTGTCTTCCGTCTGTATCGATGATGAATCATCAGCATCATTATAAGGAACTGATTCCGAGGGTACGCTCAATTGAAAACTTTCCGTCTGTTGTTTTGGTGTTGAGATTGAATAATTTGGCATCGCTTCGGTGTTAATAAAATCAACACTATTAGCTTTAGCATTCTGAAAATCTAGTAGTGCTAAGGTGGCACCTAAAAAAAACTTAAAAGATAATTGTTGTGCTTTCACTAATCCTTCTCTCAAAAAATAGTATACAAATTTGATTTGAATATTAAAAATATATAGATATTCAAAATTTTATATATTAGTTTTTTAGTACTAATTTTGCTCATTTTAATATAATTTTAAAAGGCTCGTTTAATCCAAATAGGACTTACGTAATACAGCCGTTATCTGTAAAGAATAATCCCAACATTCCAGAAGATAATAAACTTCTTAGGTAAGTGATACCAAAGTTGATTAATCTATATTTTGAATTCATAACGAATAGGCTAGAGCATTTATTCTTATAAGATAGATATAATATACATTGTCGAGTTTTACAAGTGAACTTAAGCAAGTTAAGCTAAAAATTAACTTACATTTTGCACCTGGATTTTTGTTCATTATTAATTACTTAGCAATACAAAAATATGTTAAATAATGTAGCTTTATTACATTCTTTTTTTTATTTTCATTATTTACATAGTTAAGTATAAGATATCAATTAAACTCAAATACTGTGTCTAAAAAAATAAATGCCAAAACTATAACAGTAGGTAAGTAAAATACCCAAATTTTATTATAGTTAGAACTGATGCAGCCGGCATATTTTCTTATAGGGTGCTGTCACTATTTTTGAACGTAGTAATAACCTTTTACAGTGTCACGCACCAACCAGTATTGTGACAATCGCGTAAGTCCTAATAGTTTTTATCCTCTGAAAAATAACCATTCAATTGCAAGCTAATAGCTAATAACTTTTAATAGTTAATCAAAAGTCCCTAAAAGTTGTAACCAATTCCGAACCTTACCCCAATATCAGTTTCATCCGAAAAGCCAACATTTACTCCAGTAGTTGCGGTAAATTCAGAAGATAAAGGTATATCGACACCACCCGTTACAAGAAATTTGACGGAAATATCGTCATCTGTAGAAACTATTGCTCCCCCTCCAAGATAAGGAACTGCAACTGTTTGAGAACTTCTAAAAACTGACGATGGTTTAATTGGAAAATCAACAGTTAAAGGTAAAAGAATCGCAGCTTTGTCACCGAATATACCAGAAGGACGGAAAGATAAATTATTAGTTAAACCAATTTTACCTAGGACAGTAAAACCATTTTCACCTAAAGCTGTATCTCCATTCGAGCCGAAATTTCCACCTATCCCGATATAGTTTCGGGGTGACTGAGATTGAATTGGTGGGTATACAACTGGTGGGTCAAATTTAAATTCACCAGGTTCAGGACGTTTATATGGAAGATTATCTGGAATAGTCCGATTATCTGGAATAGTTCGATTATCTGGAATAGTTCGATTATCTGGAATAGTTCGATTATCTAGAGTTCCATCATTATCTGGAATTATTTCATCATCTGGAGTTCCATCATTATCTGGAATTATTTCATCATCTGGAGTTCCATCATTATCTGG
>CAKZYM010000222.1 GCA_937884685.1 uncultured Calothrix sp. | reverse complement strand
CCAAGAACCAGCAAACTGCATAATTTTTTCTCTTCTTTCCTCATCATCTTTAGTTCTAGAAACAACCGTTTCAATAGATGCCTCTACACCTAATCTAAAATAATGAATAAACTTATACAATTCTGTTAACTTCTCTTCTGGGATAAGATTAACTTCGTTGATTACTTCCGTCCGTATATTTGATGATTCCATATTTCCTTCTTTAAAACTAGCAATAAATAAATTGTAATTATAATAAGAGGATATTTTACTCTTCAAATCAAATCCGCAAGAGTATTAGTAACTTCAGCTTGGTGTTCGCGGTTTTTACGATTATCATCGTAACGCTTAACCGTATCTAAATTGGCATGACGACTAAGCTTCTGAATCTTTTGGTAATCGCCTTTATAAACCTCCGTAGCCTTAGTAATAGAACTGTGCCTTACCCGGTGCGGAGACATCTTCTTGGTAATACCCGCAGCCTTACAAGTCTTATCAACTAACTTGCGGATACTTTCCCCAGATAACCGATGCCCGTAGTAATTTATAGCTAAAGCGATAAAAAGCGGCTCGCCCACCTTACAACGAGTTCTTTTACTGATTTTCAGCCAATCGGCTATAGCTTGGGTAGTTTTGGAACTAAGCTGCACAACTTCCTTGCTTGTCCCCCTACCCTTACCTAAAATTGAAATAGTACATTTGCTCGCATTAAAATCGCCAACATTCAGCTTGCAAACCTCATCTCGGCGTAAAGCATTATCCCAAAGCAGCCGCAATATGGCATAGTCTCGCTTACCTTTTACAGTGCTTTTATCAACCAACTCCAAAACTTTTGCATATTCTTCAGCACCCACCCCAGAAGTGTCTCGGTAAGCCTTTACCTCCTCAAAATCCACATCTTCCAAAGTAAAACTGCACTTACCCAACTTCCGCCCCATCTTAGTTAAAGACTTGATAGCAGAAATACTGCGGTTAACAGTCGCCTCCTTCAGCCCTTTATTTAACAAATGTGCTTTGTACTTGAGGACTATCACTACCGCTTGGAATTGCTCTAACCCCAAAAAATCTAATATTAATTGCGAATTTGGCTCTACCCCCACAGCAAACAAGAAAAAATCCTTAATATCTCGCGCATAAGCCCTACGAGTATTATCGCTGCGCTTATCTGCTAGCAGATGTTCCAACACCTCTGCATCAATAGCATCGCTGCTGGTCCCGATTAATTTTGAAAACTGACTTAAATTTGATTCACCCATAACCCTAGTTTACCAGGGTATGGATGCGTAAATTGAGCTTATCGCAACGAGAAAGGAAGAACAAGCCCGCCCGGAGTACGAATATCTATACGTACCCCGGAATAGACTCGCTTTTCAACCAATAAAAACATATATACATCCGTCTACACTTCGCCCGGATTTTCTACTTTTGGCGAACTTTTATTGAGTAGAAAATGGTTTAAGGGCTTTGATAAAAAACCGCGTGAAATCGATTTAAATCCATTACTGATTAATGACGTAAGGTATGCGCTATCAAGAATTAACCTTTGAGGGTAGCGTAAACAACAGTGCTGTATTGTCAAATTGTCAAATAGGGGTATTGCTGTTGAACTAAGCCAGACGATAGTAGTGGTTGTAGAGTAACTATAGCCAAAAAAATATGAAGTAATTGTTTTAAATTAGACTAAAATATTCTACTGGCTTGTTTATCCCTTTGGGCATAATCGGCAGTTGAAGGTTGCCCGTTGATTTCCAATTATATAATTTTTAAACGCCAAAATCTTGTATTATTAAAGCTTTCAGAGATTTGCCGCAAAAACTCAAGTGCGAATCAAAAACTAAAAAATACATAAGTTGACTTTACCTAAAGATATAAATGGGTGCAAGATATTGGAGATTACCGAAACCGGTTCCGTTGGGATTTTTACCCAAAAATTCTGACATCAAGTATTACCCAAAGGCAAAACAATAGGATAATCAGAAAAAGTTGTAATGGGTATAGCATCAAAATATTGGAAATTAGCTCGGATTGATAGTTTTAGTCGCTGCAAAAGTGAAGTACTCGAAGCAGCTAAAAATTTTTTTGATGAGCAATTTCCCGAACAAGCACACCAAAAAGAAGTATCAGATAGGAATATTCAATGTCAACTAATGCAATGGTATCAGTCAAGCGACCCCCGTGGTGAGATGGCTGAAAAATGTTTACGCTGTTTTATCTCGAACGTGCTTAAAGAGAGTTGTATCGCATTAGAGCAAAAGTTTGGTGAAAGACATTACCTTTACAGCGCACAATTATTACCACTAGTGCTAGATACTGCTCATAACAATCAAGATAGCGAATCTCTTACGACTCATATTTTGTCAACATTTAACCCAAATAAAAGTAATTTATCAACTTGGGTCACAATAATTTTTAAAAGCTGTAGTGCTGTTAAACAATCTTTAAAAGAACATGGAATTGTACAGTTAACTGATTGGACGATTCTTCGCTATACAACTCACACAAGATTAAAGCGAGTTTTATCAAGTTTGCAGTTAACATCAACTGAAATTGCTAAAGCTGTGAAATTGTTTGATAGTTTTCATAAAGTTTATTGTACTCAATTATCCAAGCACCGCAAAGCTAAACCTGATAGTAAATTTAATACTACTAAATATCCTCAACCAACAAGGGAGCAACTCAATCAAATCGCTGAAATTTTATCTGGAGATATTGACTATAGCCCGTTGAGGAAAATCATTTCTCCAGAAGAAGTTTTAGAAGAACTACAAAAGCTTGCTTATATATTACGAGAAACTTGGACGCAACCCCAGCAAGTAGTCGAAAAAAATAATGATGAGAAAAAAACATCTAAATTACCAGATTTTTGCATTGAACCATTTAATAATTGCTTGCATGAATCTGTAAAACAGGTAGTTCAAACTCGCTTTGATTATATTCAGCGTAAAGGAACTGTGAAAGGTAAGGAGCAAGCCAAAAGATATTTGCAAGCTTTGCATTTGTTTCATTGTAATGGAGTTGGGTTGAAGAACATAGCTGCTCAATTAGGATTTACTGACCAACCACATTTAAGTCGTTTGTTAAAACTCAAAATATTACGTAAAGATATTGGACGAAATCTAATATCAAATCTGAAAAAATATGTTGCAGAGCTTTCTGGATATTCTCAAAATCCTGATAAGTTAGTGGAGTTGGATACCAGAATTCAAAGTTTGTTTGGTGAAGAGATTGATGAATTGATTAAGGATGCGGAAAAAGAAGCTAAAAACGGATATAGGTTAGTGATGAATAGCAAATTAGCTCGGTCAATTTGTCAGTTTATCAATAAATGTCCGCATTTTAATAATTAGGATGTGATTACTATGGACAATTTTATATCTGATTTAACAAACGATTTATTTGAAGTTGATAACAATCTAGAAATAATTAATTTAGAAGAGCAGTTACAACCAGCTTTTTTAATCAGCGAAAAAAGCAATAACCCACTTATAAAATGGCAAGTTTATTTTCAATGTTTAGCATTATTTGCTTTTGAAGAATGGCTACAAGAACGAGAACCAAGGTTAACCCTTGATAAAGAAAATTCATCTACCTTACAGTATCAGTATGCCAATTTAATTGATGCTGTATTTAATTTGAAGGTAGGTAATTTTAAGGTTTGTCTTATTCCCTGTATGTTGTTAACGAATGAAGAAGTTGCTATTCCCAGAGCAGTCATTGATTTACCGGAATATACAGCTCATTTTTATGTTGTAATTGGTGTAGATGAAGAGTTAGAAATCGCAGCAGTTAAAGGATTATTACGTTACGACCAATTAATTAATATTAAAGCAGAATTAGAGCCAGAAGCGGACTGGAACTATTACATTCCTTTACTTCAATTCAATCAAGAAGTCGATGAACTGTTGCTTTATCTACAATGTTTAGCACCCACTGCAATTCTTTTACCAGAAATTCCCGTTTCCCGTCGGGATATTTTGAGAAAAGTACAGACTTCATTATTGAA
Organism: uncultured Calothrix sp.; assembly: GCA_937884685.1. Taxonomy (GTDB): domain Bacteria; phylum Cyanobacteriota; class Cyanobacteriia; order Cyanobacteriales; family Nostocaceae; genus Rivularia. The sequence continues at coordinate 4,239 of CAKZYM010000222.1, read as the reverse complement.
TTTATTACCCCAATTAAATAATCGTCCTTTGTGGGAAGTTTTGACTTGGGAGCAGGGTAAAGCAGTATTAACAACACCTTTATTACTCAACTGGGTTTATCAATCTATTAATCAAAATGCTGCTACATTGACTAAGCATTTATCCGATTTACTAGAGATTTTAAGTCAGCAAGCAGTTAACGTTGGACTTTGGTTCGTTAATCAAATAGACGATACAGTACAAACATTATCATGGCAATTAATCCCAGCAGCTTCTGAATTGCGTTCAACATCATCGATGATTCAATCAGATACATCAAATTATATTGAAGAGTTAGAAATTATTTTACGAGATATTCAATTTCAGGAGCAACAACTAGATATTCCACTGACAGCGATTCGTGTTTATCAAGATATTCGATTAAATCAATTATTACGATTATATGCAGTTATTTGGTCTTTACCAGAAGCAGAAAATGGGTGGAATTTATTATTAATTTTAAAAGCTAGTAATGATAATCAGTCAGCTTCTAGTTTTAGATTACGAGTTAGCGACCAAATAGAGGTTTTAGATGAGCAAGAGTTAATAATTAGCAACAATAATTATATATATACTCAGGTAGAAGGAGATGAGAGCGATAAATTTATTGCAACTGTCATTTCAGGAACAGGAGAAACGCAAACATTTCCACCTTTTGAATTTATTAGAGAATAATACCAAATTTTAATTCTATATTTAACAATATTACTCAACCAGGGTACTAGTACCGCTTCGCGGAAGTAATAAGTAATAAGTTTGATATATAAAGGCTTTTCAGCAATTTTAAGTAGTGGATATATTTACGCTATTTTGTACTAGAAATTTTTAAAAATATTAATTAAGATACCTTTGTAAAATCAAACAGTGATTTTCATTCCTCATGTATTTTAAATAAAACTGAAACTTATAATTACCTAATTTTACTATGAGAGGAAAAGTTTTTGAATTAAAGGTAACTAAAATTGAATCTACTTGTATCTTCGAGTTGAATTGGGAAGCAGGGAAGAAAATTACTGTAAATTTACAGTATCCTAGTTTACTTAATAATTACTACGAACAGTGGAGAAAAGCTTATTTAGACTACTATAGAAACTTCCGAGGAAGAAAAACTGCAAGTGGAAAAGGAACTGTAAAAAAAGATTTTCGTAGTGATTTGGTTAATTCTCAATCTAAATTGTTATATGAATTCCATCATTGGTTATTTAGTCCCGAATTAGTAGAAATCCGTCGTGAAATTGCTACTTCTGTCAACAACCTTAGTGATAACCAAAAACAATGGATTGAGGTATTTTTAACTTGTACTCCCACAGAAATAGCACTTTTACCCTGGGAAACTTGGGAAATTGGAACTGATTTAGGAATACCTAAAAGAATACGTATAGCTCGGAATCCAGCTAATATCCGTCATGAGAATCTACGTCCCCTACACCGTAAAGTTAGAATTTTAGCTATTTTGGGAGATGATACTGGCTTGAATTTTGACTCCGAGAAAGAAGAATTAAATAAATTTAAGTCAATTGCATATGTGAAAGTTATTGGTTGGACATTCAAAAAGGATATTGATGAATTAAAACAAGAAATAGTCCAAAATATTGCTTCAGTTGATGGTTGGGATATATTATTTTTTGCGGGACATAGTAATGAATCAGTTTTGACTGGTGGTGAATTAGGAATTGCTCCCAATACTTCAATTTTTATTTCGGAAATTGAAGATGCTTTAAAATTAGCCAAAAAAAGAGGACTTCAATTTGCAATTTTCAATTCCTGTAGTGGTATCAACATTGCAGAATCACTAATTAACTTAGGTTTAAGCCAAGTTGCAGTGATGCGAGAGCCTATTAATAATAAGGTAGCGCAGGAATTTTTAAAACAGTTTCTCAGAAGCTTGGGTGAGTATAAAGATGTTCACGAATCATTATTAGATGCAAGTAAATTTCTCAAACAACAGGAAAAGCGTCTTGCTTATCCTTCCACATATTTAGTTCCATCGCTATTTTGTCATCCTAGTGCAGAATTATTTCGGATTAAACCTTTTGGAATTAAACGTTGGCTACCAACTGTACAAGAAATATTACCACTTTTGATAATTCTCTTTTTGAGTTTATTACCAGATGTACAAAATCAGTTGTTAGGATTGCGTCTTTGGAGCCAAGCATTTTATCGTCAGTTGACACAACAAATTGAGACGAATACAAGAAATAAACCAGTTTTATTAATTAAAGTTGATGAAGAATCAAGACGAGCAAATCCAAACTATATTAAAGATATTTATCCAATTAACTATAGCTATCTAGCACAAATAATTAACAAAATATCAGAGTTACAAGGGAAAATTGTTGGTATAGACTATATCTTAGACCAAGAAGAAAAACAATTAAATCAAGCTTATCAGTTAGCTGAATCTATTCGTAGTGCTGTTCAGAAAAATACTATATTTGTGTTTGCAGCTTTAGAAAAGATGGAAGATAAACAAGGAGTCAGCAGTAAAATTGCTAATTTAAATTGGAGCCTCCAAGGTGATATTCAGACTTTTAATACCCATATTGAGATTTTACCAAAAAATTCCGATTGTTTTCAAACTTGTCCTTTCCCTTATCTTTTAGCGTTAATTTATCAACTTAAAGAAGATTATAATAAACTAGAATTAGATAGCAAAACTGATTTGCGAACAAAAATTATTAACTCATTAAAATCTAAAAATTCGCACCCAGCAGCTTTATGGTATGCAAAAAATCGTCTTCATCCTATTAGCGATTTCAATCAATGGTTTCACCCTATTATTGATTTTTCTTTACCTCCAAACAAAGTTTACGAAACCATTTCTGCTTACGAATTAATTTCTGGAAAAGTCCCTTCAAAAATTGAGCAGCAAGTTGTACTGATTGTACCAGGAGGATACGAAGAAGCTGGATTAAAAGGAGAAGGTGAAGATAATTTTAATAAACCTTTAGCAGTTGCTTATTGGGATGGATGGGGAGATGGAAAGCTTATTGGTGGTGAATTTCATGCTTACATGGTTCATCACTTGCTTACAGAACAATTAGTTGTACCTATTCCAGATTTTTTGATGACTTTACTGGCTGCATTATTTGGTAAATTGATAATTCCAATTTTATTAACTGACCAAATTAATCAGCGAAAAATATTGATAAGCATAAGTTATGCAACAGCAGCTTATTTAATTCTTTCATTTCAACTTTATATCTCAGTAATGCTTTTATTTCCTTGTTTTTTACCATTAATCACTTTATGGAATTATATTCGTATTGAATTAATGAAAAATAGTTAAATACAATAACAGAAGTTGATTAATATACTCTTCAATATTCAGGTAATTAATATTAATTAAAAAGTCAAAAGTTGATTTTTTGTATTATTTTTATCTCGCTTTTTGTCACAATATTTTTTATAGTTCAATTACAAGTTCAAAGTTATATTTTTATGCTTAAACTGTACAAACTGAGCGCATTACTATTGCTAACAATTATTTCGTCTTCAGTAGTAACTCCCTTAAATGCAGCAAAAAGTCCAATCAATCAAACTCAAAAGCATCAAATAAGAAGTAATTACTTAGCCTTATCTGTGTTCCAAAGAATCGTTAAGTTATTTCGTCGTAAGAAACCTCCAAAAGGTGGAAGAGGTTCAATCTGTCTAATTGCACCCCAAAGATTAGATGACCCTGTTTCCAAGGTTCAAGGAACTGAAGAAATATGGAGTTTAAATCCATTGTTTTTATGGAACCTTAAAAGCGGAGAAGTCAAAAAAATTGAACTTTTTGAAAAAGGTAGTAATGAAGTCTTCTGGAGTAAAGAAATTCCCGCAGGAGAAACATCACTCATATACGATGGTGAACCTCTCAAACCCGGTAAATCCTACGAATGGCGAATTATTGCTAACGCTCCTTTTCCGATGAAAAGTATTTCTGCTGAATTTAAAGTAATGCAATATCAAAAACGCTTGCCCATTACAATTAGGTTAGCATTATTAGAAAATCATCTTAATAAACAAGGAGCAAATGCGGAAAAAATAGCTTTAGAAAAAGCCAGTTATTTTGCTCAAAAAGAATTATGGTCTGATTTTGTTGGAGAAATTTATAAAGTTAAAAATCCTTCAATAGAACTTCAGAGGAAAAAGCAGCAACTACAATCTCCTGAGTTCTGTAATTGGCATTGAGCCGAGATACGTGTAAAAACCTGCAAGATGGTCTGGAAACTCTTACT
>CAKZYM010000221.1 GCA_937884685.1 uncultured Calothrix sp. | reverse complement strand
TTTATTATGAAAGGATTTGATTGCAAGCAAAAACCTCTCCTTATGTAGAAGAGGTTTTGAAAATTATTCTAAAATACTGTACTCAAACTACATGCATAACCTTCTTTATTGACTAGCTTGTGGTTTAGGAGTACCGGGAATGCTAATATCTATCGGAGTAATCTGTGATGCAAGTCGTGTTAAAGGTGGTTTGATAGCAGTTTGATTTCCTACTATCAAAAAGACTAAATCATCAAGTTTCAGATGTTCTTTCGCAACTCGCTGTACATCTTGCACCGTAGTATTTTCCACCTGTTTCTGATAGGTAAACAAGAAATCTTTAGGATAACCGTAATATTCATAGCGCATCAAACGGGATAAAGTTTGAGCGGGGTCTTGGAAATTGAACACAAAAGAATTCAAAGTTGATTCTTTCGCAAACGCTAATTCTTGAGCGGTTATAGGTCGATTTTGAATCCGCTTAATTTCCTTTTTCACAGCATTAACAAACTGTACCGTCGCATCGCTACGTGTTTGTCCCCCAGAAATAAACATTCCTGGATAATCGAAGCGAGGACTCCAGACACCGTACACAGAATATGCAAGACCTTGACGGGAACGAATTTCATTAAACAATCTTCCACCGAATCCATTCATTACCCCATTCATTACATCTAACTTGGGATAATCGGGACTTACAAATTTACCACCAAGATGTCCGATAAGTACGCTACTTTGAGTTAGCTGTGGTTGGTTAACAAAGAACACACCACCAGTTTTAGCTTGCGAAACCTGTGGTAATACTGGTTTTTTGAAATTGGGGTCAGCTTTCCAATTACCAAATGTTCGCTCAATTAAAGCTTTCATTTTCGCGGAATCAAAATCCCCTTCTATGCCCAAAATCATATTATTGGGGTGATAATACTTTTGGTAGAAATTGACCAAATCCGCACGGCTAATATTACTCAGCGTTGAATATTCCGGAATGCGAGCGTAAGGGCTATTTTCACCGTAAATCAACTTCTTGAATTCTCGCTGTGCAATTCCATCTGGACTATCATTACGACGTGCGATACCACCCTTCAACTGAGTTTTAGCAAGCTCCAACTGATTCTCAGCAAAAGCGGGTTGTCGCAATACCTCAGCAAATAAACTAAAAACTGTACCAGCATCTTCGCTGAGTGCAGAGAAAGCAGCACCACCAGAAGTATCACCAATATTAGTTTCGACTGAAGCTGCTCGCTGTTCCAGCATTTGGTTAAGTTTATTAGGAGGATGTTTCTGAGTACCTCCACTACGCATCACCGTACCCGTTATTTGAGCTAAGCCAACCTCATTGCTCGGTTCAAAGCGAGAACCAGTATGTATCAAAGCCCTACCTGAAACCAACGGCAGTTCATGATTTTCCATCAAATATACTACCATGCCGTTCTCAAGCTCGTACCGTTCATATTCCGGTAGCTTGATTTCACCTACTGGCTCAAATTCCAACTCAGTATAATGCTTCGGCGTATATTTACCTGGTGTTACCTGCTGTGCTATCGCACCGGAAAAATTAAAATTTACCAGCACAAAAGCCAAACAAACCAGCAAAGAGTAAACCAATCTTTTCACTTTCTTCTTGTACCTTTTTCGTTTAATCTTCATTTTCGCTTTTTGTGGGGAATTGGGGATTGGGAATAGCGGAAATTGGGGATTGGATTAGAGGGGGGAGAGGGGGAAGAAATTAATAACTCCCTAACTCCTAACTCTTAACTCCTAACTCTTAACTCCTAATCCAAAATCCAAAATCTAAAATCCAAAATCTCTTAGCTTTCTGGTTTTTTCGGTAGCAATTTACCGACAGTGCGATTTTCTGATACAAATGTTTCTTTAGCTACGCGCATTATGTCTTGTGCGGTAACAGCTTCAATTTTTTCTAACTGTGCAAACAAATTCTTCCAAGAACCAGTTTTGACTTCATATTCTAATAGCTGCTGTGCCATACCCATATTGGAATCAAGGGAACGCAATAATCCCGCACGAGCATTAGTTTTGACTCGTTCTAATTCTCTGGCTGAAACTGGTTTTGCTTTCAAAGATTCAATTTGCTCTCGGAGTGCTGCTGCTACTTCGTCAACGCTACGTCCCGGTGCAGTTAAAGCATAAAACAACATTAAATTCGGATATTTATCTCCGGGAAATCCACTAAATCCTTGAGCCGCAAGTGCTAATTGCTTCTCTTCTACCAAAGATTTATAAAGCCGAGAAGTACGTCCATCGCTGAGCAAACTACCAATGATGTCGTAAACTGCATTATCTGTATCATTAAGACTTGGACGGTGATAACCTTCTAAATACCAAGGTTGAGAAGGTAGATTTAAGGTAAATTCTTTTTCTTTGGTTTGTTTTGGCTCTACTGCAATTTTTTGTTCTGCTTCGGGTCTAGCTTCATAGCGACCAAAATAAACTTCTGCAAGTTTTTTGACTTCAGCAGCTTGAACATCTCCCACAACAGCAGCGGTAAGATTGCTCGGTACATAATGCGTCTCGAAAAATTGCTGTAAGTCTTGCGTTGTCAAATTGCGGATATCTTCTTCATAGCCAATTACCGGACGCTTATAAGGATGCTTCTCAAAAGCAGTATCGTTGAACTTTTCAATCATTTGTCCGATGGGGGAGTTATCAACCCGCATCCGTCTTTCTTCTAAAATGACATCTTTTTCCTTATAAAACTCCCGTCGTAATTCTGGATTAAGAAAACGTTCGGATTCCAGGGACATCCAAAGTTCTAGTTTGTTAGAAGGAAAGCTGTAAAAATATTTAGTAGCTTCTGCAGAAGTTGTAGCATTTAAACCCACACCCCCCGCTTGTTCGACAATTCTACCAAGTTCGTTTTGCTTTACCGTATTATGAGCTTCCTCTTCTATCTTTTTAAACTCAGCTTGCAGTTGAGCAACTTTATCCTTTTGTCCTGCTGCTTGTGCTTGCTTAACTTGCTCTGCTAATTTATCTAATCTTTCGAGTAACCTTTTCTCTTTAGCGTAATTCTTAGTACCAATTCTATCCGTACCTTTAAAAGCCAAATGTTCTAAAAAGTGGGCAATACCAGTCTTTCCATCGGGTTCATCAACGCCTCCGACATCAGCATAAGTCAAAAAAGAAACTACTGGTGCTTGCGGTCGTCGTAGAACAATGAACTTCATGCCATTATCTAATGTGAACTCCGTCAAATTTTCAACTACCCTATCTAAATAAGGTTGAATTGAAATTTGATTTGATTGAGCATTAGGAGCAGTTTGAGCAAATGTAACTCCGGGTGAAAACTCCCAACAGAAAACGAATGCTAACAACAGTGCGAGTAATCGACGTAAGAAATTTCCCATATTTTTCCTTTTAAACTGTACAAGACCAACCAGTGAAGGCAATCTTCGAGAGAGGAAATTGCGGTCTTGAGGGAAACCCCCAAGAACAAATTTCCAAGAGATTGAACATCTTTACATCTTAATAATTCCAAAACAACGGCTTCGGATAATGCTAAGTTTTAGCTTCACCATAACCTCATATATTTCTATGCTCGCTAACTCATAACAGTTATATTCCTTCATCGGAACAGTTGTAAGTCATAACCTTTATACCTGCTTGCAAGCAACGTATTATAAATTAGCAATTGTTGCGCTGTCTTCCAGTTAAACTTATAAACTTACCCATACAATATGAATTCACAAGGCTTAATCTTATATTAAAGATTTGCAATTTATAGTACTTAACGGTAGACAATAATGCTACAGATGCAGTTCCGGAAAACTCACTAAAAATAATTGACATGCGAGCTTTTAAATCCCCTCCCCCAGAAACACAAACACGCGATCGCATTTTGCAAGCAGCACAAAAACTGTTTGCTTCTCGTGGGTTTGACGGTACTACCACCCGCGACCTAGCACAAAAAGCAGGAGTTGCTGAAGGAACACTATTCCGTCATTTTTCTAATAAAAAAGCAATTTTAGTAGAAGTTGCAACAGCAGGTTGGGTAGAAATTCTCACCGATTTACTCACAGAATTGAGCGAGATGGGTAGCTACAAAGCCGTAGCCCAAGTCATGCGTCGTCGAATGTGGAATTTACAAAAAAACGCCGACATGATGAAAGTTTGTTTCATGGAAGCGCAATTTCATCCCGACTTACGCGACCGGATTCAAAAAGAAGTCATAGATAAAATGACCGATGTAGCCGAAGCCTTTTTCCAAACAGCAATGGATAGAGGAATCTACCGTAAGACAGATGCGAAACTCGTAGCTCAAGTATTCCTTGGAATGTTCGCCGTAGCAGGCTTTTCTCACAACACCCTAATGGAACCCGATGCATCTCCTCAAGAAAAACAGAAAATGGCAGAAGGATTAGCTGATATATTTCTTAACGGTGTATTGCAAAAAGATTAATTGGGTTAGTGGTTAGTGGTTAGTTGTTAGTGGTTAGTTGTTAGTGGTTAGTGGTTAGT
>CAKZYM010000220.1 GCA_937884685.1 uncultured Calothrix sp. | reverse complement strand
CCAATTACCAATTACCAATTACCAATCCCCAATTCCCAATTCCCCACAATAATAAAGACGCTGCACGATTGCAACGTCTCTCAAAAATTCTTTTCTATTTTTTCTTTTTCTTTTTCTATTTTATTTAACAGATTACTTTCGGGGTGCTGTTAGTACGTCCCAAGCTGCTTGTGCAGCTGCTTGTAATCTATCACCAAGTTCTTGTACTTCTGTGACAATCGATTCAAAGTTCTTCTGAGCTTCACTTTGCACCATCTCGAAAGCGTTTTCAATGCGAGCGCGTTCGATAAGCTGGTTTTGTTCGATTGATTCTCGCGCTTGACGAACTGCACTTAAGTAGGTTTCGCGAGTAAGAGTACCAGCAGACTGTGCTTCTACTTGGGCACGTCTCTTGAGTGCTTCAATCAAAGCTGCTGTTTCATCTTTAACATCTTGTGTCTCTCCAGCCATTTGGCTTTCTACCATTTCGGTGGTTTGAGGACTAATTTCTACTGTTACTTTTGGTTCTGGATTGCTATCTGTCATGATTTTTAGATATTGGTAAGTATGAATTATTTATTATCAGCTACGAGGTATGAAGACTGAAATCTAGCAGTTTTCAAAGGCTTACGATACATGAATTAGAATGAAAATACAATTTTTAAGGTTATCAATTTTCGCTCTTCATGCTCAGTTAAACCGTTGTAGGTAATTGTTGCTCAATCTTTAATAATGCTTCAATTCGCGCTTCGGTACTCGGATGAGTTCTAAATAAATTACCTAAAAATTCACCGCTTAAGGGATTGATAATTAATAAAGGCTCAAAAGCTGGATTGGCTTGCATTGGCATTTGTCTAGCTGTGGAATCCAAACGCTGTAGAGCGCGAGCTAAAGCGCGGGGATTACCAGTTAATTTGGCTGCACCAGCATCAGCAGAAAATTCTCGGGTACGGGAGATTGCTAACTGAATTACGCTTGCAGCTAAAGGAGCTAAGGTAACTGTTAACAACATTCCCAAAGGATTAGCACCTCTGTCACCGTCTCGTGAATTTCCACCAAACCATAAGCTGTAACTTAGCATCTGTGCCAAAAAGGAGATTGCACCAGCTACGGTAGCGCTAACGGCTTGAGTAAGGGTGTCGCGATTGATTATATGAGTCAGTTCGTGAGCAAGTACGGCTTCAAGCTCTTCCTTGGGGAGGATGTTTAAAATTCCTTCTGTAACTGCTACGGCTGCGTTTTCTGGGTCTCTACCAGTAGCAAAAGCATTGGCATTAGAACCGGGAACTATATATATCCTCGGAGTAGGAATATTTGCTCTACTAGAAAGTCTTTCTACCATACGATAGAGTCCCGGTGCATCGCTTGCAGAAACGGGCTGCGCTCGGTAAGCTGCCAAAGCGATTTTATCTGATTGGTACCAAGAAACAAGATTAGTTACTGCCGCTATGGCGATACCTATAATTAGACCTGCGCTGCCACCAAATATCCAATAACTAATAGCTATCAGAAGACCGCTCAGCCCAGCTAATAAAGCGGCTGTTTTTAACTGATTATTCATATATTTTCTCCCTTAAAGTATGCTGCATTATCTTGAATTTGTTCTTGATAACAGCATCGCTTAATCCATATGTAAATTTTATCTATCTAAACTAAGATTTTTGGGGTAGAAAACGCTAATACTTTAGTACGGTTTTGCCTACTAATCGTTTTAGTTCAATATTCTTGACGGGTTTAAGCTTAATTTTTGTGATTAATATTTATACAGCATTTATATATTCAAAAAGCATCTATCTATAGTATTGTTTTTTATTTTGTTTTAAAAAAGTATTTTTTTTAATAAACGTAGAAATTATAATTTTATAGTGAAGCATAGGTTAAAAATTGCGTATAGATGAATATTTATTAACGCTTAAATTGCTAGAATAAACGTTAATAAAGTAAGTATTTTTAATTTAGTAGCCGTATGCTTAAGCTTTGCAAATATTATCTCCATACTTTTCGCTAAATACAACATAATTTGCGCGATTAAAAGTTTTACATGCTGTATGAGCATGAGTATTGCTTTCGATAGTTACTGGCTATAAAGTTCGCGACCATAGTATCTTCCATGCCTACTTTGCGTAAAAATAGAGCATGTGAGCAGACAAATATAGATGCATGTAATATCTTCTGTCTTGTAGATTCATAAAGTGTTTCTTAAATAAATAATGAGGTAGCTTACTCAACAAAAAAATATTTTGAAAAAATGACATGAAATTTTAAGGATAAACCTTATGGCTCAAAAGTTGAATAATCAGGGAATTATAGGAAAAATGGGAAGAAATTTGCACAGTTTTGCAGGGTTTATTTTTAGCCCTTGGGTAAATGCATCTCTTTTAAAAAAAATGCAAAGCAGAGTAGAAGATTTAGAAAGAAATCTGTACAAATCCTCTCCACGAAAGGACTTATCTCAGCAGAAGATGATATCCTCCTTAGAACAACAACTAGCTAGTTTAGAAGAAAATACAAATAGTCGTTTAGAAAAAATAGTCAATTACGAACTACGTAATCAAATTTTGGAGATAAGCAAAGAACGAATAGAATATATTACTAAAATTATCAAACCAACTGTAGAAGTTTTAATCAGAGAATTAGAAGATAAAAAGTTATCTCATGTCGGAATTATAAATCTCAAGGAAATTCAAGAAAGACAAGATAAACTTCGTTACTCATTAGAATATATAGAAAGAGAACTAACATCATCCCTTCCAGAATTAGAATCCCAAAGGGCTGGATGTATTGAAGGAGGAAGATGGCTATTAGCTAATAGAATTGAAGTAGCGCAAACAGTCGCATATGAATTATTAACTCCCGAGCATCAACACATCGAAGAATTTTGTCGTAATATCAGCAAATATCTTAAATTGATTGGTAGCTGTATGGAAAATGAAATCGAACCCCGCTTACTTTACAAAGGGGTAGTTAGCCATTATGAACCTCCAGTTGAGATTTATTTGAGAGCATTTGAGTCAATTAGAAGTAAATATGTCAATGAATGGCAAAATTCTGCCGCAATTTCAGATAAAGCAATTGATGAATTAAAAGGTTATTTAGACTACCTAATCGACTATTTCATTAATGTCTTAGTCTAGTAGAAGCGAATTTTTAATATCTTCTTCGATTGCAGCTAGGTCGCGTTTGTTTTTAACTTCAACTTCTAACAGAACATCAAGCATCACCCTAATAAATTCGCCCTGTTGTATGCATTTTTCTGCTTCTAACTGAGCGGCTAAATCCTGCAATGCTTTTATCAGAGCTACATGATATTCTTGAAAACGCCGGTCTAAAAACTGATATTGACTCATAAAATAACTTTAAGACGGCATAATCATTTTTACTTTATATAATTCTATACCCAGGATTAAACAGATAAAAATTTTATAAATATAGATTAAATTTTCATGAACAGTGTATAGGTTAAAGGTCTAAAGTTAGAGGTCGATAGTTAGAGAATATAGTCATTAACTTCTAACTCTTAATTCCTAATTAATAACTTCTAATTCCTAACTCCTAACTCCTAACTCTTCAACCCAATTCATCACCGGGAACACCCCGTACCCCCCAGTTGCATTTTGGTGTTTCAAAGATAGTTATTTCTATATCGTTACTAGAAATACGAAACTTTTCGCTAATACGTTTGATAAGTAAGCGAATTAAGTTTTTCTTGAGTTCAACAGAACGTCCTTCAAACATGCTAATCTCAATAATTAAATAGCTCTGACTTTTATCAGATGGAAAGATAAAATCCGATTTATCCATTGGAAAAAAACGATGAAAACGTTTCTCAGAAGGATATTGCAGCACATCTACAAAACAACTATGAATTACTAGACTTAATTGGTTTTTAATCGGATTTAGATACTTATCAATACCGTAAATTTTAGTTTGAGGCATAAGTTACTTGTTGCTCAATTATGATTTGGGTAGTCTTGGTCATCACTCATAAAATTTTGCTGATAATAGCTTTGTAATAAATTTTCTAATTGTGATTCGGGACAGCATTCAATCAGCGCTTCAAAAACCTCAAATAATTTGGCTGCACTATCTCCTAATAATGGGCTTAATCCCCAAACATCTTGTACCCAATCTTGGGGATGAGTTTCTTCAAAAATCATCCGTTCTAAAAGTTGTTTTGCTTCAGTTTTTGAAATAGACATTTTCGTCAATAAACAATGAATGATTTTAACAGAGCATGTTCCGGAGGGACATACAATTATCACCCGAAATAGTACGGAACTTCAATGGCAGAGGCAGAGAGGGGAAAGAATTATTAGGTGGTAAGTAGCTCGATGTTGAAAATCGTAGTTAAGACCAGGAGTAGCAAGTAGCAATAAGGCTTTAAGGGTGATTTATATTCTGTTACAAGCTTTATTTATTTGTGCCGACTTACTTAGCTACTTCCCAATTTCCCAATAGTATAAGTTTACTTCTTCTTGTTCTTCCTCTTCTTCAACGGTCAGGGTTAATTGCTGCAATGGTTTCCAATCTCCCATATCAAAGTCACGAGATATAATCCGAGTACCTGGTTTAAGTTGTTTCCATAGCTGGGGACGCAATCTTAAATTTAGATGGGGTAACAAATAAATAAATATAACATCTGCATCAGCAAAATTACTAATAAATAGATCTTGTAGATAAATTTCTAATTGCTTATCTACTCTATTCTTAATAGCTTTTTGTTTTGCTTGTTCAACTAGTTTCGGGTCAATATCTATACCTACACCACGAGTTCCATATTTTTTTGCAGCAGTGATTAAAATCCGTCCATCTCCACAACCTAAATCGTAAATAACATCTTCTGAATTGATTTGAGCGAATTCTAGTATAGCTTCTACAATTTCTTGGTTGCATGGGATATAAGCTATGTCAGGCTTTGGGAGGGTCATTCGATTTTAGATTTTGGATTTTGGATTTTCCGATTTAATATTATCTTTTGTTTGAAGCGTCAATCAAATTTATCAATCTATTTCAAAAATTAAGTTAGCCAAAATGTCTTGTGGGTCGTAAATGATTTTACAGCCACGACTAACTACACCAAATGTACCCGCATCAATGGGTTGAATAGATGCCCATGTTGGTAAACCAAAACTGATTTCAACTTTTATTTTATTGGTTAAATGGTTTTTTGAATTACTTGAATAATTACTTAAATAAACATGTCTTGACCAGACTACACCATATTGAGCATCATTCCACTTCTGAATTTTATAATTAATGGATTCCCAATTTATTTGATACATCCAATCATAACTTTGACGAAAAACTTCTGTATCCGAAGCAATCATCATTAAGTCAATATCAGATTTTAATGTTGCTTCACCTCGTGCATAAGAACCGACTAAAGCTAATGCTAAAATTTCCCCACGCTTTTCAACCCAATTTTTAACCTGTTCTAAAATTACTTTTATTAAATAATACTGATTCATTAGCACATAGTATGCTCAAATTTTAGACAATAAAGTGAAAGTATAACTGTAAAATAAAATTATGCTTTTGAAGATTAAATTTATTTAAAAAATATTTTTTATCTGTTCGCTCTTGCCTGTTCCCTATTACCTTTTTCCTTTTTCCTTTTTTTAATACTTTTTAGCATCCTAAGATACTAGTAAAGCACGGATTAAATAAGGCAACCATTAAAAATGGCTGAAAATCTGAGAAAATCAAACTTTTTACTTTTTACTTTTTACTTCTTACTTCTGCGAAGCGGTACTAGACATTCTCGCTCATTTGGTCGCGAATCGCAGTTAAAATTTTATCTTCAAAATCGGATTCATTGAGAGTTGCAATTACCGGATTTGGATGCTGGTGACGACGGTTTAAATAAACTTGAAGTGCTGCTTTATCATTACGATTCTTAACCAAATATTTTTTTAATTGCTTGTCGGACATTTGAGTATAATTTACAGGATTCATTAAAATACCTCTCCATCAATAGTTACTTCAAATTCAATATCTTCGTTTTCACCGGCTAGAATATATAAATTTAGCGTGCGTTGGTCTAAATAAACAAGGTGAATTGGCTGAAGCATGACAAAGGTTAACTGACAGGTGATTGTGTACAAACACTTCAATTGTTCTTCTGTAGGCATTTTTTCAGTTTAATCCTGTTGTTGCCAGAATTATCCTACTAACTGGAACTATTAATTTTCAAGGTACAGTGCTTACATATATGAAATACGGGATTGGAGATTGGGAAAAGTTTTAATTTAGGATTGCTGTTAAAATTGCAATGTAAATGTCGGGACATAGGCAGAAATAATGACAGAATTTTCTAGATTTGACCAGGTTTTAGAAAGTATAGAAAGACTATCTTTAGAGGAACAAGAAGCACTTGTTCAAGTTGTACGGCGAAGAATTATTGAAAAACGTCGTGATGAAATAGTTGAAAATATTGCTCACTCAAAAGTTGAATATGCAAAAGGAGAAGTTTTTC
>CAKZYM010000219.1 GCA_937884685.1 uncultured Calothrix sp. | reverse complement strand
GGGGTTTCTGGCTCTGGTAAGTCTTCTTTGGCTTTTGATACTATTTTTGCTGAAGGTCAACGTCGCTATGTTGAGTCGTTGAGTTCCTATGCTCGGCAATTTTTGGGACAGATGGATAAACCGGATGTGGAAGCGATTGAAGGTTTAAGTCCGGCGATTTCTATTGACCAAAAGTCAACTTCTCATAACCCACGCTCGACTGTGGGAACGGTAACGGAAATTTACGATTATCTACGTTTGTTGTTCGGTCGTGCTGGTGAACCCCACTGTCCGATATGTGATAGGTCTATTGCTCCTCAAACGATAGATGAAATGGTAGATAAAATTATGGAGCTACCGGAAAGAACTAAGTTTCAAATTCTGGCTCCGGTGGTTCGCGGTAAGAAGGGTACTCACGCAAAGTTATTATCCAGTCTTGCTTCTCAAGGTTTTGTCCGGGTAAGGATTGATGGTGAGGTACGAGAGCTTTCGGATTCGATTGAATTAAATAAAAAATCTGCTCATACGGTGGAAGTGGTTATCGACCGCTTAATTAAGAAGGAAGGTATTGAGGAGCGTTTGGTTGATTCTCTTTCTACTTGCTTGAAGCAGTCTAATGGTATTGCTGTTATTCTCTACACTCCGATTTCTGAGGAAGGAGATAAGAAAGAAGATAAAAAGAAACAAGAGAATCAAGACCAAGAGTTAGTATTTTCGGAAAACTTTGCTTGTCCGGAACATGGTGCTGTGATGGAAGAGTTGTCACCAAGATTATTTTCTTTCAATTCTCCTTATGGTGCTTGTCCTAATTGTCACGGAATCGGTACATTAAAAAGATTCTCTCCGGACTTGGTTGTCCCAGATGCTCAATCTCCTATTTATGCAGCAATTGCTCCCTGGTCGGAGAAAGATAATTCTTACTATTTGGAGCTACTATACGCTCTGGGTCAGGATTACGGCTTTGAATTACAAACTCAGTGGCAAAATTTGACCCCCGAACAGCAGGAAATAATTTTACACGGAGAAAAGAAAGCTCCAGATTCGGAACGAACTAAAAAGTTTAAGGGTGTGTTGCCTATTTTACAGCGACAGTATGAGGGTGGTTCGGAGTTAGTTAAACATAAGTTAGAGCAATATATTATTGACCAACCCTGTCCGGTATGTGGAGGTAAAAAGCTGAAACCCGAAGCTTTAGCTGTAAGATTGGGACAGTATCGGATTTTGGATTTAACCGGAGTTTCGATTACAGAAGCTCAGGAAAGAATCAATAATTTAAAGTTAAGTCCACGTCAAATGCAAATTGCAGATTTGGTATTGCGGGAAATTAAAGCCCGTTTGCAGTTTCTTTTGGATGTGGGTTTAAATTATTTAACTTTGAATCGGACAGCAATGACGCTTTCGGGTGGGGAAGCACAGCGAATCAGATTAGCTACTCAAATTGGTTCGGGGTTAACTGGAGTTTTATATGTACTGGATGAACCGAGTATCGGTTTACATCAGCGGGATAATGCTAAATTGCTGCAAACTTTATTTAGACTGCGCGATTTGGGCAATACTTTGATTGTGGTAGAACATGATGAAGAAACAATTCGGGCTGCAAACCACGTTGTTGATATTGGTCCAGGTGCGGGTATCCATGGAGGTCATATTGTAGCGGAAGGTGATTTACAAACCTTATTAGATACAGAAAATTCTTTAACTGGTGCTTACTTATCTGGAAGAAAAGCAATTCAAACTCCCGCTCAAAGAAGAGAAGGAAACGGTATTAATTTAGTTATAGAAAATGCTCGTCGCAACAATTTGCAGAATATAAATGTAGAAATTCCTTTGGGTAAATTAGTTACTGTCACAGGTGTTTCAGGTTCTGGTAAATCAACTTTGGTCAACGAATTACTGTATCCAGGATTAAAACACCACCTAACTAAAAAAACTCCGATGCCTAAAGATATTGATGGTATAAGAGGATTAAAAGCGATTGATAAAGCCATTGTTATCGACCAATCCCCCATCGGTAGAACTCCTCGTTCAAATCCAGCAACCTATACAGGTATATTCGACGCAATTCGTGCGGTATTTTCGGAAACCATCGAAGCTAAAGCAAGGGGTTACAAACCGGGACAATTTTCCTTTAATGTCAAAGGTGGTCGCTGCGAAGCTTGTGCTGGACAAGGTGTAAACGTCATCGAAATGAATTTTCTACCGGATGTTTACGTACAGTGTGAAGTCTGCAAAGGTGCCAGATATAACCGCGAAACATTGCAGGTGAAATACAAAGATAAATCAATTTCCGACGTTCTCAACATGACAGTTGAAGAAGCATTGGAATTTTTCATCAACATTCCCAAAGCAGCGAACAAACTACAAACTTTAGTAGATGTCGGTTTGGGATACGTACAGCTAGGACAACCAGCTACTACTTTATCCGGTGGTGAGGCACATCGGGTGAAACTAGCAACAGAATTATCTCGTCGAGCTACCGGGAAAACACTTTACTTAATCGACGAACCCACCACGGGATTGTCATTTTACGACGTACATAAATTATTAGATGTACTGCAAAGATTAGTAGATAAAGGTAATTCGATTTTAGTTATTGAGCATAACTTAGACGTAATTCGCTGTGCAGATTGGGTAATTGATTTAGGTCCCGAAGGAGGAGATAAAGGAGGAGAAGTTATTGCTGTAGGTACTCCCGAAGATGTAGCGAAGAATAAAAAGTCTTATACGGGTAAATATTTGAAGCAGGTTTTGGAACAGTATCCGGTTGTAGTTACGAGCAATTAAAATAGGTGTTTTATGTTTAATTAGGAGAACTATACTGATGGAATTTATAATGATTAAAAAGCTTCAAGGTAATACTGAAGAAAGTGGATACTAATAAATAGTTAAACTAATCAGTAAATCTTAAATTACAGATTATTTTTCAAAGTTTAACAGCGAGTACATCCGTAGTAGTGATTTTTGTACTTGCGACTGCGATATGCTTGTAATAAAGTATTACAGCATGTCGCTATTACCAAATAATATTGATTCCAGAAGAAATTATTTTCTTATCCTTACTAATTAAGGGTAAATCTAAATGTTTCGCTGTAGCTGCAATAATCCTATCTGGCATGTCAGGGACGATATTTCGTGGTATGGTAGCCAATGCATCAGCAACTCCAGAAGTTAAATCAGCTAGAATCAATCCGCTGCTACCAGTTTCCAAAGCATTATCAAGTTGAGTTTTCATACCTGATGAAATATGTCCTTTCTCCTGTAAGTAAATAATTTCTATTAAGCAGATTGTAGGTATATAAATTTATAATTCACCTTTCTTGCATTTATTGAAGACTTCATTTGCAGCAGTACTTGAGCGCGAACTATCCTCTAAATACCAGATTAAAGCATGGGTATCAGTTACTGCATCTGACATTAGATATCCTCACGAGGAAAGTTATTCCACATTTCTTTTCTAACTTCATTGATATCTGATTCACTAATATCAGTACCTCTCCATATTCCTCTCAAAGATTTCCGAGGTTTGGGTTGAATATTTGTTAATTCCTTTTCAATTTGAGGTGCAATTTGTTCAATTAAGCGTACTTTATCTACTAATGAAAGTTGTTTTACTAATTCTAGAGTTGCTTCTAAAGTGATTGTTTTTTCCATTATTCCTACCCTTATCATATGTATATCATAACAAGTTGAGGTAGGATAATTAAATAATGTACTGATTAAATCTCACCTAAATTTAATACAAGCTGTTTCGGTTTCAACTGAGGTGTTGTTTGACTTTCAATATATTCAGTTATCGCATTAGCAACATACTCACCTAATTTTACAGGTACAGCATTCCCAATCATTTGCTCCAAATCTGTTTTTGACTGATTTTCTACATCAAAATCAAAATCTTTCGGGAATGTCTGTATGTAGCTTCTTTCAATTGTTGTTAGTGGTCGAATTTCTTTTATCGAAGAACTAGCATCAGCTTTATGTAACTTATATGTTTTTGGTATTGGTCGATTTACACCCCTAATAGTCGGACTTGGCTCATCGATACTAAAGATACCTCTTCTAGCATAAGTTCTGGGATGTCTATAATAATATTGTATTCCTAAAGTATCTCCCAAATAATCTTTGACAGACATAGGTTTATCAGCTAATTTTTGATTGATATATGGCAATAGTTCGTCATCTTCGCCATTTAACCGACCTATACAAATATATCTTTTTCTATTTTGAGGAACACCACAAAGACTTGCTTTAATTACCGTCTCAGTTAAGCCATAATTATTTTTTTGAAATATTTCTAATACTTGATATCTCTTTTCACTTTTTTGATATCTTTCAACATTTTCCATTACAAACCACTTCGGTTTAATAAAAGCGATAATCTCAGCAAAGATAATACTCAAATTACCTCTGCCCAAATTTTCATTCCTTTTACCTGCACTGGAGAAATCTTGACAGGGTGGTCCTCCAATAACTATATCGCAATGGAATTTATCAAAAATAGAATAATCATTGTTTAAATCAGCCAAATCATAATTATGTATTGGATGGTGAAAATTTTGTTTGTAAATTTGAATAGCAGGTTTCCAATTATCAAAAGCACCTATTATCTTAAATCCAGCATTTTGGAATCCAAGTGATAAACCTCCGCATCCAGAAAAAATATCGATAGCTTTTAAATTAATTGTTTTTTTATTAACATGAGATTGCATAATTGTATTTGATTAAATATCCTTTAAAGACTCATCAAAAATTTCTGGGTTGCTTAGAACAATAGCATCAAAACGCCTTTCTGGACTTAAATAATTTTGTCCTCCACCAAGAAAAATATTTTTTATCTCTTCCTTCTTGATTCTAGGCTCTCTTAACTCTGAAGATGCCATGTAAGCATAAGTATTTAGTCCATTAATTGCAAATGCTTTATCGTTTTTTGTGTTGTAGGTATAACTATCTATGATTAACTGATGATTAAATTTTCCACTATTTCCGAAATCATATAACATTTTTGCGAGCCAAACTACAGTCCTAGTATATCTATTTATCGATTCTTCATTTTTAAGCTTTCTTTTGGCAACATCAAAGAATAATCTGGTAAATGCAAAATCACTCCACACAAACATATCCAAACAATTTGTAAATAATTTAGAAGTCTTACCCACAGTTTTCCAGACTGGCTGCATTACTAGAGGTGATTGTAAATCGATATAATGTAATAGTAAATTATCTAACGAAGTTATAATTTTAGATATTTTGGGAATAACATATTTAATTTTAGTTAAATCTTCAATATCAGCAAATCCTGGTTCTAAAAAATTAGTTATATTTAGCCTATCACTTTGTAACTTACTGGCAATACTTAAAGCTAGGTAAACTATAGTATCTGGTCTAACAACTATTTCACATCCATACTTGTCCTCACTTAATTTATAAGTTGAATTATCAGGTAAAGCTGTCAATTTGATTTCAATACTTTTTAAACAAAAGTCTTCCGGTAAAATGCTTTGCGTAACTAAATCAACTCTTGGTAGCTTTCCAATAACTAGTTTTCGATAAGGTACATAGTCGCTTTCAAATGCGAAAAACAAGTATTCAGACAATGGAATTTCACCTAAAACTTCTGCAAAATCTATTTAGTCATGTACAGTTTTTAAGGACTTCGTAAGCTTAATATATACAGGTTTGATACTCAAGGAATACATATAGCAGCCCAATGAAGCTGGAAAGGAAGAATTAAACTGATTTTTACCCCAACATTCTTTTCTACTAAAGTCTCTATTAGATTTAGAAAGACCAAATAAAGATGGTGATGCTTGATTTTCGCTCATGTTTCACAATTCAGAGTTACGAAAATTCTATTTTATCTTCAGAAAAATTCCAAACATCAGATTAATATTTAACATTACCTAAGTCACATATAGTCTCGCTAAAACAGAGAAAAAAATAAATCGTAACTGAACTTTACTTGCTTGAAGTAATACGTCATGTATCCTACTTTACTTATTTTTACTTCTTGTAACAGATTCAATCCCGATACTGAAAGTAGTAGAATGTAACTATATAAGCAAACAATTAATTGTTTACATAAAATTCAATCTCACTTTAAATAAATACTGTAATGCGACTCCCCTCTAAACTGAAAAATATATTATTAGCAATTTTTATTGTAACGATTCTTTATCTGACAATGGCACTTGCTTTACAAACTATAGGTTTAGACAATGCTCAAATGTTTATTGAAGAAACAGGAGTATGGGCACCTATCGTATTTATAATTTTATGTGCTATTAGTTTGATTATTGCACCTCTAAGTGGAAGTTCTTTGTTTGTAGTGGGTGGAACTTTATTTGGTAAGCACGATGCTTTCTTATTTAGCTATATTGCTAGTATTATCGGATGCAGTATTAATTTTTGGATATCCAGAAGGTTAGGAAGAAAAGTAGCTCAAAGATTTATAGGGAAAGCTAATCTAGAGGAATTAGATA
>CAKZYM010000218.1 GCA_937884685.1 uncultured Calothrix sp. | reverse complement strand
TTCGAGAATTACCTTTGGAATTAGCGGTAATGCTCTTAACTACGGTTTCGGAGCAGCAAGCACCAGAAGAAGCTAGGTATTTATTGCAGAGAAATCAACAGGAAACTCCTCAACCATCCAATCAAGCCATAATAGAATTGGTGACAACTATAATAACCTACAAATTTGAACAACTTACAATACAGGAAGTAGAAGAAATGCTAGGAATCACTCTTAAGGAAACCCGAGTTTATCAGGAAATAAAACAAGAAGCTGAACAACGAGAGCGTTCATTGATTCTTCGATTACTAACCCGACGGGTGGGAGAATTACCCCAAGAAGTGCGTTCTTCGGTTGAAAATCTCTCCTTAGAAAAATTAGAACATCTTAGTGAAGCGTTGCTTGATTTTAGCAGCATGGATGATTTACAGCTTTGGTTGGAAGAGGTTGAATGATTTTTGAGAAAAAATTTTTAAAAAAGAAGTTGAAAAATCAACCGAGCGTTAGAGATAATTCTTTAGAAAATGCAATTCATCTTATAGATGAATGGATGACCGATGAATCAGGTTACGATGAAGAAGTTTATCCAGAAATTGAAAACGAATTAAATAAAAATCAAGTATCTTTTTAAATTTCTTCATGAGTCAAGTAATAGTTCCAGATACTAACCCATTGAATCAACTGACGCATCCAAAGATAAATCTAAATATTCAAAAGTGGTTAAAATCCTTAAATAAAGAAACTGTTTAGGACTCATATACAGTGCTAGTCAAAATAACGAGTGAGATGATTGTGAGTGTCTTATTTTGACGCTCATCTCTTATCGTTATAAATCTGCCATCAGTCGGGCTTTCTTGAGTACGAAATTTAAAACAGTCTCTTCTTCGGTAATAATGTCGCTTCTGCCATCCATCCCAGACTTAATTGAGCAAGTTTTGTTCTTCACGCTCAAAGTAGAACTATCTGGTGTAATCGTTACTTGGAAGGTAGATTGGGGGGTTTGTGTGTCGGGGGGGCTAGCATCGGGAGACACAGCGGTTACAGTTCCTTTTAATGTTCCGTAATCGGGATAGGGACAAGCTGATACTCTCATCACTACCTTTTGTCCTAGTTCTACCTTTGCTATATCCCTCGTTGCTACTTTAGCTTTAATCTCTAAAGTACTTTTGTTAATTTCACCTGCTTCGACTTTCTGGTTTTCTTTAACTGCGATACCTTTAATAGCTCCGGAACGATTGGCTTCTACTAAGTTTAATCCTCCAGAAGGTCTAATCGTGGCTGGTGCTTTTACGACTACCTTGTATTTTAATACCGCACTCAGAACTAAACTAGTAAACACAGTTCCCAACAGTACTAACTCGCTGGCTCTCATCCAGCCGGTAAAATTAGGTAAAAACTGGTCTATGTCTACTTCGGGGTAAAGGGAATCTGATTCGGTAGTTTTATTAGTTACCATTGTTATTTCGTGTAAGCTTTTAAAAAAGTTAAATCCAGATTTTTACCTATTTCTGTTGGGCTTCCTTGTGCTTTCAAGCTTCCTTGGTCTAAATATAAAATCCAATCGCAGCATTTAATTACGCTAGGACGATGGCTAATTAAAATTGTTGTTTTACCTTTCCTTTCTGCTAATAAATTTTTTAAAACCTCTTGTTCGCTGCTTGGATCTAATGCTGAAGTAGATTCATCTAAAATTAGAACTGGTGGTTGATGGGCTATTGCTCTAGCTATGCCTAATTTTTGCCTTTGTCCGCCGGAAATATTTGCTCCGAATTCGCCTAATACTGTTTGATAGGTGTTCGGTAATTGGTTAATAAAAGCATCCGCTCCCGTTATTTGGCAAGCTTTGACAATCTTACTAAAACAAATGTCAGGATGGCAAAATCGAAAGTTTTCTATAATCGAGGTACTCCAGAAATGACTTTCTTGAGGTACTAACAATACTTGTTCTCTCAAACTATCGAGAGGTAAATCAGCTATATTATAAGCTCCTATATTAATACTTCCGGAATTAAATCTATATAACCCAGTCAGTAATTTAACTAAGGTACTTTTCCCACAACCAGATTCGCCAATTATTCCTACTGTTTTACCACCAGGAATTGTTAGAGAAAAGTTTTCTAGCAATTGCATTCTGCCAGGATATTCAAAGCTTAAATTTTGACAAACTATATTGTCACTACTGGAAATTTCAGCTATTGGCTTATCAATATCTTTGCTATTTTCAGGTTCTAAATCTAATATTTCCGTAATTCTTTCTATAACAACTTTACTGCGAAGGTATTCGTAAATAAAAGCAATCAAATTATTTAAGATAGTTAAAAAGCTAGTGCTTATCAAATTGAAAGCAATTAGCTGACCGAGAGTTATTTCTTGTTTAATTACCAAAGTACCGCCATAGTAAAGAATGAATAAACTCCCAATAGAAACAATAAAACCTGAAACAACTTTAGTGGCTATTCCTATCTGATTGGCACGAAATCCTAATCGCGAAAGTTTCCCGAATCTACTTTGAAATTCTTCTAAAATTTGTGGGACAGCGTTATGAGTTTTAGCTAAAAGAATTCCTCGAAAAGACTCGACTACACCAGCTTGATTCTCGGCAGATAAAGCGATAGCTTTTTTAGTAGCTTTTTCTAAATGTGGTTGATAAATTACTGTAGTTATTATCATCACAACAGCGATAATAAAAGTTATTATAGTTAATTTTGCGCTAGAGATTAGCATTAAAATTATCGATATTGTTCCTATAAATATTTTTGTTGGCAGACTAATAACTATTTGTGAAATTAAAAAGTTTATTTCTTGAATATCCCGCAATCGGCTAGCCATTTCACCGCTACGTCTACTTTCAAAATAAGATAAAGGTAAATTAAAAACGTGCCTGCCAAATTCTAAAACTAATTCTAATTCTAATCTTCTCGCTAAATTAGCTACTAAATTGGATTGAATAAAAACTAAAAAGCTAGCAATTAGATGACCTATTGCTACGGTAAATAATAATCTTCCTAGTAAGCTAAAATCCTCTCTAATTAAAACGTCATCGGTCAGAATTTGCATTATGAAAGGAGTTAATACCGATAAAACTCCTAAAACCAAATTAATTTTAAGAATTCTACCGATAATATCTCGATATCGAAATATACGCTTAAAAAAGCGAACTAAATTCGCTTCGTCTTCGTCATCTTCTTCGTTATAAAATCTAATCGTATCGGGTGTGAGTAAAAGCGTTAGCCACCCATGCCAGTTTTGGGTTAATTCTTTTTCAGTTACTTCAACAATTCCGAGTCTCGGATCTGCAATCGCGTACTTATTACCTCTTTTACCGTACAGTACTACGTAATGATTGCCCTGCCAATGAATGATTGCTGGTAAAGGTATATTATCGATTTGGGTGAGAATTTCTTTACTTGCTTTAATAGCTTGAGTATCGAACCCTAAAGCTTCTGCACCTCTTTTGAGTCCCAGTAAAGTGGTTCCTTGCTTACCTACTCCTACTGCATCTCTTATTTTGGTGTATTTTATATTCCGTCCGTGATGTTTGATTACAGTCGCAAGAGAAGCCGCAGCACAATCTGATTCTCCTTGCTGGTAAACTACTTTATACTTCATGCTAATTGCTTAAAAGACTGCTTCGACCACTTACAAGAAGCAAGATAAGGCTTAATTGTTTTTTGAGTTAAGCGCAGCATTGCCAAATTATCTGCTTTTACTGTAAAAATTCCCTGTTTGGCTTCACTTTTCTCTATTTGTAATAAAAAACCATTGAATAACAAAGGTATTCCAATCGGAGTGCGACCAACAAGTTTTAAATCTTCTTTGATAAAAAGACTCGTATATCGAATCGTCGCAGAATCTAATCTATGATTTACCAACCATCCGACAACCCCACCTTGGTAACTTAAAGCCAAACTATTTAGAGGTTCTATTTTATCCTCTTCTTGGAAAGGATTTAAAATCTTTGGATACTTAAATTTATTTTGCTGTGCAATCTCATCTTTATTTTTGTCAGACAGTTCGACCCAGGGAAATATATTAAAATCACTTGGTAAAGGTATTTTTTTTAATATTTTGCAAACGTATTCTTTCAAAGATTGATTTTCTTTTGCCATACAATCACTACGAGCTACCAACATTCTAGGTTCGGGACTGTTCCAGTTTTGCTCGGCTAATATCTTTTCCCATGCTGAAGTTGTAGTGTTTTCTGTATATACTACTTTTATTTCTTTACAGTTTTTAGCAAGTAACTCTTTTTCTATACCTTCTAAAAGTAATTTACCTACGCCTTGCTCTCGGAATTCTGGAATTACAAATAAAGATAATATTTCGGCTTTATTACCAGCGGAAGAAGTTTCGGCTAATGCTAAACCTATAGGAGTAGATTGCAAATCACAACCCAAAACAATTATATTGTCATTTAACTTTCCTAGTTTCTCTCTATAACTTGGATAAGTTAAATTTGAATATTTATTTACTTTATCTTTAGTTCCCTTTTCTAATTTATATTTCATTTATGTAAAAAATTATAACAAGAATACTAGGACTTCAAACTATATGAGAATTGTATTTTCTTTCCTCGAAATACTCCCATCCATCTCCGTTAATTCCTTACTGCGCTTCAGAGGGAGTCTTATTTCCGTCAGCTATTCCTTCTACGTCTTCCCATGATTTATAAGCCTTCCTGTAATCTATTTCTGGTGCGTTAGAAGTAGCAATTCCTTGTATTACAACTTTAAACTGTGCTTCACTAGGAATACAAGAGAACGAAGCAAATAAATAATCATTTCCGTACTAGGTTATAACAT
>CAKZYM010000217.1 GCA_937884685.1 uncultured Calothrix sp. | reverse complement strand
AGTCCTCAACTGGGTACACTTTGAGCTAAATGTCTAGTTCTCTACATCAACTTTTAAAAAAGCTTTGAAACGAATGTTTCTGAAATTAAAAGTATCTTCGCGCACCGAAATGGTAGCAAAATTATAAGATATCCTGAATTAGCACTGTTGAAGTTGTAGTCAGTATAGGATAATCAACAAATATTTCTAATTATTTATCCTTGTAAAATTGTATCTCAATTTACTTGTTATCAATTTTGCAGTCTGTAAAAATCGTCGAAATTGAGATAATTATTCCAGTTTTGGAGCGGAGAACAGCAAATTTTCTGAGTAATCTAGATTAACTTTCTTAAAATCATGCCAACTGAATTAATTGTTTTAATTGCTGCATTGATTGTCGCTTGGCTAGTTTTCCAAGCTTTAATAAAAGTACTGAAAACTACTTTTAGTACGGCAGTTGCTGTTTTTATAATTGTTGTATTTTTGGGTATTTTTGGTATCGGTTCTGAAGACCTAATTCGAGAAATTACCAATCTACCTGACACTTTGATGCGTCTATTCACGAATACACAATCGCAAATAGGTATATAATACTTAAGCAGAAAATAGAATATAGGAAACAGTGAAAAAAGATATTATCAATTAGATTAATTCTGTTTTCACAATTTCCTCGAAATCATCTTTATTTCTTTATCAATATATATGCTGTCGCATAAGTTGGTAATTGCTTAATGTACCGATTAAAACTAGCTTGGCTTTTGAAAATACCTGCCAAATAATCAAGTTGATAAAAGTTAGGTAAAAACGCACCACCAGTATCTGCAATAACTCCCATTCTCAAGTGTCTGCGCCCATTTTTCATATACTCGATAACAACCATTCTTCCCAAGCCGACATTCAATACATCTCCGGCGAAAGTAACTCCGGATTTAATAGATATCTTCTCATCTATTTTATAGCCGTAACCTTTAATGTCTTTAACTTCTTTAAAATACCAATAACGCTTTTGCGAACGTCTATTTATTCCTTTTACATAAGGAACTTCATTACTTCTATCAACATTGAAATAAGCAGAAGAACCACCACCTAAATCTACTAGTATTGTTCCTTGCATTAATGCTTCTTCTAAACCTTCTCTAGTCATATAAACTATAGGTTTAACTTTGCCATGCTCTTTTCCACCGGGTTCATAGATACCCGACAATACATCTTGCTTGCTGTATTTGGTGTAGAACTTATCAGTTAATGGAGTCTCTTGAAGGCTGTAAAGAGGAACATTGAATTTAGCAGTTTTCTTACGAGAGCCGGGATGAACAAAAACTGCGTATTTGGTAATCCGTAAATTTTTACGTCGTGGTTGTTTAGGATTAGAAGCAGACCATTTAATTACTCGAAAGTTAGAGTTAATAAAATTAGGGTCTTGTAAGCGAGTCGGACGATTGTTTGCAATATCTTCTTGCAATACAACAATCATAAAATCAAGTGTTTTTAGAACATCTTGGACTGTGACTCCTTGAGTACTCAATACCCCCGGACGTGAAATATTGGGGTCATCATCCCAATGGTCTTGATAATATTGTCTTGTATTAATTAAAGTCGCTAACAAATCTTTTTGATTAAAGCTAATTCTGTTACTTCTGGGTAATTGAGCAGGACTAAATAGCTTGTTACCATTAATAGTGTATTGATACTTTTTTAATTCATCAATTACTCGATAAGCCTGCGATATTAGCTGAGGCTGATATAAATTATTTTTGAATTTATTTATTGATGGTGTATGACAAGATGTATAACTATTCTGATTGCATGATGTGGTTGGTATCGAAAAATTTGAATTTAGTGTCAGAATCGAATTGGTTAAACTCTGTTTTTGCGGTACAGTCGAAGTTCTCAGCGAATTCAAAGATGCATCGTTTATACTTTGTGGAGAATAATCTTTTTGAGTCAAATGCTGAGTTTTTGATTGACCGTAAGCATAACTACTCAGACTACCAGCTAACAAAAAACTAGCTAAACCGACTACAAAACGCATTTTAGGAATAAACATCTTTGTTACATTCTGTTGTTCACTCATTGATATACCAGGAAAAATAAAATAGGTCAAAGAATTTTAGATTTTAGATTTTGGATTTTGAATTTTGGAGAGTAAGTTATGAATTAGGAGTTAGGAGTTAATTTTTCTTCCCTCTCTTCCCCCTCCTTCCTCTACTCCTCCCTCAGTTGAGCAAATATACCTCATAATAAATAAAAGCTCGCTCTCACAAAGACAATGTACTTAACTTACTTAGACAGTAATAGCTGGTTACTTGAAATTGGGGGTCAAAGTATATTGATTGACCCTTGGCTAGTTGGTTCCTTAACTTTTGCTAATTTAGATTGGTTATTTAAGGGTTCTCGTCCCCAAGAGCGTCCTATTCCAGAAAAAATTGACCTGATTTTACTATCTCAGGGCTTAGAAGACCATGCTCATCCACCGACTTTAAAGCAACTCGACCACGATATCCCGGTTGTAGCTTCAGAAAATGCTGCAAAAGTCGTCAATCAATTGGATTATCAAAAAGTAAATTCACTTGCTCACGGTGAAACTTTTACTCTCAATGGTAATGTTGAAATTACCGCTATTCCCGGTTCTCCCGTTGGCCCAACTTTGATTGAAAACGGATATCTCCTTAAAGAACTCGAAACTGGTTTCACCGTTTATTACGAACCTCACGGATATCATTCCGAGTTGTTGAAAAAATCTGCTCCTGTTGATGTTGTCATCACCCCATTGATAGATTTAGGCTTACCGCTGATTGGCCCAATTATCAAAGGTAAAGAAAAAGCTGTGGAGGTTGCCAAATGGCTCGAACCTCAGATAATGTTACCTACAGCCGCTGGTGGTGATGTAATGTTTGAAGGATTGCTGATGAATTTTATCAAGCCAGAAGGAACTGTTGAAGAATTTAGCTCTCTTTTAAAACAAAATAATATATCATCCGAAGTACTCGAACCAAGAGGTGGAGAGCGTATTTTATTAGATTTGAAAAAGCGAGCAGTTTCGGAAGTTTCGGGTTAAAAATTGGGAGAGGGAGTAGCAAATAGCAAGTAGGGAAAGGACTCAATTATATATCGGTACTAATATGATTGATTCGCGACCAGTTAATCTTTAACTTGGTCTATTTTTATAATTCCATCCCATTTCTTGATTTTCTACTCCCAAATCCTTTGATTATTAATATTCTAAAATACAGCGATTTCTCAATAAATCTGTTAAATATTTATACAACTATATTTAATTCTACTTATTCGTATTATTACAGGAATCTCCCATGAAGATAAATTTATTGCGTCCGATGGCATTTATTGATTTAGAAACAACAGGAATCGATATTGTCAAAGATAGAATTATACAAATTGCGGTATTAAAAGTATTTCCTGATGGTAAGGAGGAAATGAAAACCTGGATTACGAACCCTACTATTCCCATTCCTAATTCATCATCCGAAATACACGGTATTTATGACGAAGATGTCCAAGATAAACCGACTTTTGCGGATATTGCTCATAGTTTAGCAAACTACATTAATGACAGTGATTTAGCTGGATACAATTCAAATAGATTCGATATTCCTGTATTAATAGCAGAGTTTTCTCGTGTTGATATCGACTTCCAACTTGAAGGAAGAAGAATCATTGATGTGCAAACAATTTTTCATAAAATGGAACCTCGTACTTTAAGAGCAGCCTATAAATATTATTGCGGAGAAAAATTAATTGGCGCTCACGATGCAGAAAACGATATTCGCGCAACATATGAAGTTTTTAAAGCTCAGCTAGTACGCTACGAAAATGAAGAATATGAAGATAAAGATGGCAATATATCTTATCCCGTAAAAAATAATATGGATGAGTTACAAGAATTCATTCCATTTGATTTTCTTGACCCAACGAAAAGAGTTATTTATGACGAGAACAACGAAATAATCTTCAATTTTGGTAAATACAAAGGTAAATCCGTAGCCGAATCATTTAAGAAAGAACCAAATTATTATAAATGGATGATGGAAAAAGAATTTTCCGTTTTTACTAAGAAAGCGGTGACACAAATTTGGGAATCAATTAATCAGGAAAAATAAGTAATTGGTTTGTAGTTGCGCTTTCACACCAAATATGTAACATGACAAAATATTGCTTCACTTTCATTGAATTATTTCATTATTAATGATATTTACTCACAATATCTTGTATTTAATGTTTTTTGCTCATGTTTGCTGATAGTTTTGGCGAAGATGGCGCAACTACGAACCTGAAGGTGGAATTTTTTCAACACTAATCAACGACTCTATTACCTTTTTGGCAACTGGTGCTGCGACCGTACTACCGTAGGTATGTTCTCCTTCGGGTTCGTCTACTAATGTCAAAACTACGTAACGAGGTGTTTGTACTGGTAAAATACTGACGAAGCTGGTGATTTTTGAACCTTCAATATAACCCCCTGTAGCACCAGCTTTTTCGGCTGTACCGGTTTTACCTGCGATGCGGTATCCGGGAATTTGCGCGGCTTTACCAGAACCTTTATTAACCACACTTTCCATCATTTGCAAGACTGTTTGGGTGGTTTTACGAGAAAAAATCTGACGGGATGCTGGTAGATTTCGCTCTTTATGGATTTGTCCGTTATCATCTATCAGCCCCTTAAGTACGTGGGGAGTCACCAATCTACCACCATTCGCTAATGCTCCGTGCATTTGAATTAGTTGTAATGGTGTCAGCGAAAAACCTTGACCGAAGGAAGCCGCTGCTGGTTCAATTGGTGAATTAATAAATTCGTCTTGAGGTTTGAGACGACTGGTTACTTCAAATGGTAAATCTGTTTCGGATTTTTGCCGCAGTCCCAATCTTTCTAACCAACCATAGTAAATACTTGGCTGCAATCGCTGAATAATTTTAACCATCCCGATGTTACTCGAAGTTTGTAAAATTTGAGCAACATTGATTCTTCCATTCGCGTTTTCCTCCGCATTTCTAATTTCACGGTCTGCAACTTTGATTAAGCCATCATCGTTAAATACTTCAGTTGACCGAATGCGTTCTGTTTCTAAAGCTATGGCAACATTTAACGGTTTAAAAGTCGAACCGGGTTCGTATAAATCAGCTACAGCCCAATTTCTAAATAGGGCATAATCTTCTTTAGTAAATTTCTTATTGGGATTATAAGTTGGCGAACAAGCCAAAGCTAGGATGGAACCATCCCACGCATCCATCACTATTACCGCTCCGCGTTTGGCTTTGAATTTTTTGATTTGTTGGTTAAGCGCTAATCTTGCATCGCGTTGCAATCGACTATCAATGGTCAATTGCATTCGTAGTTTATCAAAATTGAGAAACCCATCTGGTGCATGGTCTGGCATTAAAGCACCATTTCCCGCTTTTGATAAACGTACCGTTTTCATGGAGCGCTCAAGCAACTTCTCCTGAGATAATTCTATCCCTGCTTGACCGCGACGGTCTGAATTTACAAAGCCAACTACATCAGATACCAAATTATCGTAAGGATAGTATCGATTGAATTTTTTTCTTAAATCTATACCGTTTAGCCTTAATGCACTAATCTGGTCTGCGACCTCTTCTTGTAGTCTAGAAGAAAGCAAAATACCGCTTTTTTGTTTCTTAAATATTGCTTCTAATTTTTCAGCATCTTTATTTAAAATTGTTGCTAACTTACGTGCAATATTTGATAGAGACTTATTCTTATCAAACTGTTTTGGATGTACGTACAAAGTGTAAATCGGTAGGTCAATTGCTACAACCCTGTTATTACGGTCTACAATTTGACGACGAGGAATAAAAGGACGCATGCTAAACATCTGCTGTTTTCGCGCTTCTTTGGTTAATTTGGCTCCGTCAATAATTTGTAGCCTGTATAAGTTAATTCCCAGACCCAAGCAAGCAGCTATTAATAGACCCCAAACTATAAACAATCTATTTTTCGGATTAGCTGAAATTTTGGGTGATTTTGTTGCAAATTTCCGCTTATCTATGCCTTTTGAAATATTGCGATTAAAAGGCGATTTTGTATAATTATTTTGTGTAATTCTACTGGTTCTACGTGGAAACTTCTGCATACATTGCTGCTCCTGATTAGATTTTTGGGGCTACTAATTTGCTCCCGATTTTCTCTACTGTCGGAAGTGAGTTTTCCAACACATTAATCAACCCGAAGAATGTAAAAAGGATATTCTTCTTGTCAATATCCGAACATTTTTTCTTTGGTAATTTACCTAAATATCATAAATAATACTGAATATTTTTGACGCAAGTAAGAGAATTGTACTGAAATTCAGCTTTTAGTTCTTAATTCCAAAAAGATTCTGATGCTCTCCTTTTCTTTTTAGCGAACAGCGCTAGCATACCTCGCAGTATAAATACTATTAGCGCTTTATCTATCAGCACATGATTTATTCATATTTGCCTGTTTTACGACAATTTAACCTGCATGCATGATAAATGCTGAAATTTAAATTTTTGATTCTAGTATCCTAGAAAGTTTGAAGGTTGGGGTTCGCTTTGCGAATTATTACTATCAATCCTCGAAGGATTTGATGGTGGAGTTTCTTCTAAAAAAATAGTGTTTGCTGGAGTTGGTGATACGAATCCAGAATGGGGCTTTTCAGCCTCTCTTACCATTTTATTTTTGAGTACTTCATCATGTTTTGTTAACTGACGTTCATCACGTTGTAAGTCTTGCAATTGCTTATATGAGCGGCTCCAAAGATGCTGAGAGTATACCGTCAAACCATAAACGATTAAGGTCGAGCATACTAATAAAAAAGTTGTAACCGCAGTATGTCGGTGAAGAGAGTTCCAGCGCATCAACCATAAAGGTACTTTACTACCATCAGGCATTACAGGTATGGCTTTCTGGCTTCGACTTCTGGAATTTTTTTTATTTACACTTTTATTCAAACGTTGGGACTTGATTTTTCCCGGAGTTGAATTACTTGAGACAACACTCGAACTACCTTTTGACCAAAAAGAAGCAGTTGAACGTCTTTGTTTTTGTCTGCTTAAGAATTCTGGTGCTGGTTTTGGTAGGGGTGGAAGATTCGTATTTTCATTGGCTTTATAACCCCCGAAATTGGTTTCCTGACGAGTCGAATCTCGACCCAACCAGCGTTTTTTCCCTCTTAGATTTGATTTACGAATAGCAGCCATAAGTTTTTACACTAGAAATACTGTACTTTAGATAGAGTTAAAATCTCAAGACCAGCTAAGTTTCCTTTTTTACAAAGCATTGACCTAGAATCTTACTCCCTTTTTCGATAATTTGTGGAAATATTTTTAGTCCCCCGCACATTTTTCGGTGCATATAATTCCATAACTAGTTCGCCGCATCATAGCATCGAAGGTATCAGAACATCCTGTATCAGAGATTATATTTCCACAACATGATAATTTCTGGTATGATAACCCTTTTTGTAATCTAAATAACTTGAAGTCTTCAAAAGTAATAAATATATAAGTGTTTAGTTTTGAATATTAACTATAGAGATACGATGCCGTAAGTAATGGTCAGTATAAAATTGATAAATTATTTTATAAAAGCTAATCAAAACTACAATATTTAAAAAAATTACGATTTAAGGTATCGTATTCAACAGGCTAAAAATATTTCTTGACTAAATTGGTGAAAGAGGAGTTATGAAAATAAAATTCTTTGGTTTTGCTTTATTGTTAGGTTTGGCAGCTACTCTTGGAGCATGCGAAAGTCCAGATGAAACACCTGCACCTGATGCAACTACTCCTGCTGCTGGAGAACCTGCTGATGGTGGTGCTGCGACACCCGAACCAACCGCTACCCCATAGTTGATGGTAAGCATTTAAGTTACTACCACTGTTTTGTGGGTCGCTCCTCACTTAATTTTGGTTTATCACCTGAAAGCAAGCTAGAAAAAGTTAATTGTTGATTTGAGCAATTTAAAAATAAGCAATCGTGCTTCGGGAATAATGTTTTTCATTTTCCCCCCATGGCTTCGGTTAGAACATAGACCTGGTAATGATTATCTAGATTGCCAGGTTTTTATGTATTTCTGGGCTTTGTTTGAAGGTTTTTAATCCTTATTAATGACAAAAACTTTGGAATACACATGCAGGATGATTATTTTGCTCTTCAAAGTTTAAGGTTGAAGATTATAATACTTAAATATTAATAACAACGCTTTTAAATCGGATAATGATTAAATCTAACTTCAAAATCTCAAACAACTTATTAGTATTCTTGAACTAAATTAAAGTTAATCTGATAAAAAAATAAAAATGGGGAGAAAAAAGAGTCAGAAAGCGGTTTTACTAATATTTTTAACTGCTGTATCGCTTGTTTTGCTACAGTTTCTTACTCACCATGAAACGTTCGTAGTCGCATTCCCTCCAGAGGAAGATATTTCAGAAGAAATATTGCGAACTGAAATTATTTTAGAAGCACGCTCCCCAATTGACGGTAAAGCAGTAAGTGTCGCAGAATATGCTCAGTTGCAAGCCCAATTTAAAACACGTCCTTATCCTCCCATACTCAGCCCTAAAGTCCGGGAAACAGTATTTATGCTTCGCTTACTCAAAATATTGAAAACACTGTTTCCTTTCGTGGATTTTTAATTAGATAATGGAAATGTGAAGTTAGGAGTTAGGAGTTAGGAGTTAGCGGAAAGTTTGGGGTGTCGGTTTCCGTCCCCAAAACTTTCCAAGACGGAGTTATGAGAGCGGAGGAAGCCGAGGGAGCAGAGGGAGCGGAGGAAGAAAACATTTATTTGCTTCCCCTGCCTCCCCTGCTTCCTCTGCCTCCCCTGCTCTTAAGATTGTCTCCCCATCTCTCTATTTTCTTCCTCAAGGAGCGAGCGAAAATTACAAATAAATGTAAAGAATAAGTATAGATATACAAAAAGTTCATTCATCGTCTCCATAATATCCAACGTAATCAGCTTCATTTATATGACCACTATTGCCCCAGAACAGGTTAACAGCATAATTTGGAACCAACATCATGACCCTTTTGAGATACTAGGTTCCCATCAGATAGAGAAAGAAGGCAAAAATGTCTGGGTTGTGCGAGCTTATTTACCAACTGCAAGTGCTGCGTGGGTTGTTCTTCCTGAAGAGCGGAAAGAGCAAGAAATGCAGAGCGTACATGACCCCCACTTTTTTGAGTGCATTATAAATACTCAAGAATTAGCGAACTACCAGCTTAAGGTCAAAGAAGAAGACCAGGAGCGGGTATTTTATGATGCTTATGCTTTCAATTCTCCTAAGCTGACGGAATTCGATTTACATCTGTTTAATGAGGGAAATCACCACAGAATTTACGAGAAATTAGGAGCGCACCCTGCTGAAGTTAAAGGTGTTAAAGGTGTTTACTTTGCTGTTTGGGCTCCGAATGCACGCAATGCTTCAGTATTGGGAGATTTTAATAAATGGGATGGACGCAAGCATCAAATGCGTAAAGGTGCGACTGGAGTTTGGGAATTATTCATACCCGAATTGGAAGTAGGAACGCACTACAAATACGAAATCAAAAACTTTGAGGGACATATTTACGAAAAATCAGATCCCTACGGTTTTGCTCAGGAAGTTCGTCCTAAAACCGCTTCTATTGTCACCGACCTAGATACTTATAAGTGGGATGACAGCGAATGGATGGAGAAACGTCGTCATAGTGACCCGCTTTCCCAACCAATTTCAGTTTACGAAGTACATTTGGGTTCTTGGTTGCATGCTGGTACTGATGAACCATCAACATTGCCGGATGGGACATCTGAACCCGTGGTACAGGTTTCCGAACTTAAGACTGGAGCGCGTTTTTTAACTTATCGAGAGTTAGCAGCGAAACTGATTCCTTATGTTAAAGAATTGGGATACACCCACATTGAAATGCTTCCAGTTGCGGAACACCCATTTGATGGTTCTTGGGGATATCAAGTAACCGGTTACTACGCTCCTACTTCCCGTTTTGGCAGTCCTGAAGACTTTATGTACTTTGTGGATGAGTGTCATAGAAACGATATTGGAGTACTTGTTGATTGGGTTCCCGGTCACTTCCCTAAAGATGGTCATGGATTAGCTTTCTTTGATGGTACCCACCTTTACGAACATGCAGACCCCCGCAAAGGTGAACATAAAGAGTGGGGAACTCTGGTGTTTAATTATTCGCGTCATGAAGTACGTAATTTTCTGACAGCGAATGCTTTATTTTGGTTTGATAAATATCATATTGACGGTATTCGCGTTGATGCAGTGGCTTCAATGCTTTATCTCGATTACTGTCGCGAACCAGGAACATGGGTTGCGAATGAATATGGTGGTAGAGAGAACCTAGAAGCAGTAGAATTTATTCGCAGCGTCAACCACCTGATTTTTAGTTACTTCCCCGGTTCGCTTTCCATTGCGGAAGAATCTACCTCATGGCCGATGGTATCTTGGCCCACATATACCGGTGGATTAGGCTTTAACTTAAAGTGGAACATGGGTTGGATGCACGACATGCTTGATTACTTCAGCATGGACCCTTGGTTCCGTCAGTTTCATCAAAATAATCTGACTTTTAGCATGTGGTACCACCACAGCGAGAACTTTATGTTAGCGCTGTCCCATGACGAAGTGGTGCATGGTAAGAGCAATATTATCGGTAAAATGCCCGGAGATAGATGGCAAAAATTTGCTAATGTCCGGTGTTTGTTTGCCTATATGTTCGCTCACCCCGGAAAGAAAACCATGTTCATGAGCATGGAATTTGGGCAGTGGAGTGAATGGAACGTTTGGGCAGATTTAGAATGGAACTTGATGCAGTTCGAGCCACACGAGCAGCTAAAAATATTCTTCAAAGATTTAAACAAACTTTACCGCAACGAACCTGCTTTATATACTCAAGACTTTGAGGAAGCAGGGTTCCAATGGATTGACTGTAGCGACAATCGTCACAGCGTAATTTCATTTATCCGTCGCGATAAAGATTCAGATGGCTTTGTTGTTGCCATTTGTAACTTTACCCCGCAACCGCATTCTCACTATCGTATCGGTGTACCGGAAGCCGGATTCTATACCGAATTATTCAACAGCGATGCGCGAGAATACGGCGGTAGCAACATGGGTAATTTAGGCGGTAAATGGACTGATAACTGGTCGATGCATTCTCAAGAATACTCTTTGGATTTATGTCTACCACCTTTAGGAGTATTAGTTTTGAAGTTGGATAAAAATAAAACTGCTGAGGTGATGGAGGAAGAGTAGAAGGTAGAGTGGTTTGATTGAAGGGAGACGTAGCGGTGCTACGTCTCTATATTTTAGAATTATGAGTTTATTTTTCTTCAATTAATGTTTTAAACCTCTCGTCAGAACGAACTTGATCCAAATCTGGGTCATCTAAGACCATTTCGCGATATTCAGAATTGAGGCTAATGGCTTTTTTCAAACTTTCCAGCGATAAATCAATATTACTTTGTAAGGCATAACTGCAAGCTTTTTGATACCAGGCATTATCATTAGAAGGGTTGATTTCTAAAGCTTTATCAAAAGAAATAATTGCCTCTTCATAGCGCTCTAAATCCAACAAATTATGCCCTTTGTTAT
>CAKZYM010000216.1 GCA_937884685.1 uncultured Calothrix sp. | reverse complement strand
GCATTGATACCTATAGCTTTTTCGGTTGCATAATTCCAATCAGCATAAACAAAATCACCATTATCTAAAACATTAACAACAAAAATAAGTTGCTCAACTCCTTGATAAATACTGCGGAGGAACTGCTCTTGTTGTTCTAAAGTTGCGCTAGCTATTTCTCGTTCGGTAATATCTCTTACCAAAGACGCAACACCAATTACTTCGCTATTTACAGCAACCAAAGGATTGTTATACCATTCACAAATAATCGTTTTACCATCCTTAGTATTATTTTCAGTAACGATTCGCGTTCCACCTTTCTCAGACAATAATGCAGTCTTTAAATGATGAATCTGCTCGGATGCGGATTGAGGAACGATAAACTCAAAATAGTTATTGATAGCTTCGTCTTTGGTATATCCAAAAATACTTTCTGCCGCTTTATTCCATTCTTTGACCTGGAAATTTGTATCCCATTCAATCACAGCTAAAGGTGTTTGTTCTATCAATAGCTCTAATCTTTGACGAGAAGCTAAAAGTTCCGATTGCACAGAATGACGCTCGCTGATTTCTTTTTGCAGAGCTACATTGCTTTGCATCAACTGCTGAGTTCGTTCTTCCACACGTTTTTCTAAATCTGCATAAGCCCTTTTAAGCGCTCTTTCTGCTTGTTTTAGAGGAGTTACGTCCATCACCACACCATCCCAGACAATCGAACCATCTTTCTGTTTTTGTGGACGGGATGCGGTTTGTATCCATTTTGTTTTTCCAGAAGTTAAAATAATTCTTCCTTCCCATACCCAAGCTTCTAAACTCCGAGCAGAATTAGCAATTGATTTTTCAAAATCCTCACGCTCATCTCGATGAACGCAGGAAATGAATAAACTAGCATCAGCAGTCATCTGTTCCGGTGGTAATTCGTATATTTCCAAACAGCCAGTACTAATATAAGGAAAGCTAAATTTACCTTCAGCCCCGAGCTTAAATTGGTATAGCATACCAGGAACATTTGCAGATAGTTTCTGCAATCTTTCTTCGCTCAATCTAAACTGATTTTCAATTGCTTCCCGTTGTTTAATTTCTTTTTGTAAATGGGTGACTACTTTAGTTAGTTCCGAAGTTCGCTGATGTACTCTAATTTCTAATTCTTCGTACAACTTCTGTAAAGTAACTTCAATTTCTTTACGGTCGGTAATATCTTGTAGAGTGCCTAAAATATTAAAAACATTTCCTTGAGCATCGCAAATCGGAATTGTATTGACTTCCAGCCAGCATTGTCTACCATCTGCTTGTAACTGTGGTTTAATAATACTTTCTGAAATTTTGGATTTGATTGCATTGCTATCATTAAGGCGAAACCAATTAGCTTCCTCTTCTTTCCAAGGTAAATCAAAATCAGTTTTTCCCTTAATTAATTTCGGGTCTCCGACTCCTGCAATTTCAGCAAAAAAACTATTACAACCTTGATAAACAGAATTACAGTCTTTCCAAAAAATTGCTTGCGGAATATTATTTAATACTTGTTCTAATAATGCTTTAGAATCACGCAATCGCGCTTCTACCTGAAAATGCTGGTTAATTTGTTGCGTTAGTTCTCTAATAGTATTAATCAGAAACAGATTACCAGCTTCATCTTTAAATACACATTTTTTTATTGAAATATAATGCTTTTGTCCACCTGAATCTGTAATGCATTCATCCGATTCATTCTGTTTAGAGGTAGTAAAAATAAATTCATCTTGTTCCCAAGATGCATCAGCAATGTCATTCTCGAATAAGTCAAAATCGGATTTACCAATTATTTCTTCTCTACTACGTCCGATAAAATTACAATACGCATCATTAACCAGCACCCAGCAATGTTGACGGTCTTTGACGAAAATAGGGTCAGAAGTACCGTTAATTACCATTAGCAAAAAATCAGCAGAAAAACCAACTCTCTCTACCATTTGCAAATCATCTTCGACTGCTACTTCCCTTGCTCGGGACGACTCATTTTTTCTCTTATCTTTATTCATCCCCATTCATCCCCACAATGCTTTTTCCGTAAAGGTTTTAGCTGAGTTAGATGCTAACTCGATTCAGTACACCACGACGTTACGTTCATCACCCCACATGCACTTAATTAGTATTCCCGGAATTTGTTCTTCTCCAACATTAAATACTGAAAATTTTGCTTGGAGGGAGTAGGGAACGGCTAATAATTTTCTACCCATAACTCCTAACTCTCAAACTCCTAATTCTCTAACTCCCTAAACCGGACTTACTTTAGCTCGATACAATAACTTATCTCTTTGACGGTAGCCAGTATAACGGATTTTGACTTTTTCCTTGGGTTTTGGATTACCTTCAATTGACTGATGGATTTCGGGTTCGTAGGGTAATTCGGTACCAACTTCAGCAATTGCTTCTATTTCCCATTCTTGCAAAAGTCTTGCTATTGGTTTTTCTATCAACGGAATAATATTTACTGCTGGTAACTGACGATTTTCTCTCGCTTTCTGTGCAGCTGTAGGGAATTGAATTAGTAATGATTCGAGAATTTGTAAACTTGATTGCTGAAATTGAGAAAGTAATAATTTTTCTTGATTTTCTAATTGCTTTTGTAAGCGTTCGTATTCTTTATTTAACTCTGTTATTTCTTGTGATGATGACTGTTGAGTTGAAGTTGATTGTTTAAATTTTTTAATTAAAATTGTTTCAGAAAAATCATTTATTAGCTCGTTCAAATCTATTTGTAGTGCTTGCGATAATTTCACCAAAAACTCTAAACGCATTTGCTGAATTTCTCCTTTTCGCAAACGCTGTATTTGATATTCAGAAACTCCAGCGACTTTACTCAAAGCTTTAAAACTAGAGATATTTTGTTTGTGCATTAAATCCAGCAGTTTTTTAGTAAAATCTATTTTATTTTCGCTTGTTGATGACATAATAGGTGAAATAAAAGGTTAAAGGTTAAAACTATAAATTAATTATCTATGTCCAATGCTTTGATTATAATTACTAACATTTTATAAACATGTTTTATTACCGTTTTTCATTGTCTCCGGCTTCCCTCTCCCTGGCAAGGGCTGAGGGTGAGGTTTTTCTCTTGAGGGACTAAGAGAGATTTTTTCACACTGGATGCAAGCAACTTACTATTAAAATCAAAGCCAGGATATGAATAATTCTATAGAATACGCATTACAAACACAATTAAATCAATCGCTGCGTTTTACAAGCAGTTTGGGTGTTAACGTCGCCATACATGACGAAAAACACGGATTTTGGTCGGAAAGTGCAGGTTTTACTGATATCAATGCTACGGAAAATATTGATAACAATCAATCATTTTATATTTACAGTATTACGAAAACCTTTGTTTCCGTATGCTTATTACGATTAGCAGAAAAAGGATTATTAACTTTAGAAGATACAGTAAACAAATGGCTACCTAAAATATCATT
>CAKZYM010000215.1 GCA_937884685.1 uncultured Calothrix sp. | reverse complement strand
CACAAAAAGTTAAATTCTATCGTTGCTTTAACTGAAAAATGCTTGATAAGCTGAATCACTAATAACGTCAGCCTTTTGGCTGTTATAAGCAATCGTAACTTTATTTACATTAGCCTCTAAATTACAAAGGGGAGTATATTCGTGAACGCATCTGAGATGGCAACAAATCTTGAATTTGCTAGTAAAATTGCTGCGGTGGTTAACTTATTCAAATTTGAGTTTCCCGACGCAAAGTCAGACCTCAAACCTTGGAGAAGTGACGAACAAACAATGGAATTAGTAGACCCAGATTCTATTGATATTGGTTTTCATTTTCCCGGTGTGAGTAGATCTTGGCAAAGTCGCAGTATATTAACTCAAATTCGTTTTTATCAAGACCCCATTAGCGAAATGCGTCGTGCTATTGGTGTCGATGTCGCTGGATTTGACCATCGGGGGGAACAATGGCGACTTTCTACAGTAGAAAATTGGAGTGTTGTCGGTAAACTTGAACCTTCTGAAGAAAAACGAGAAAAGTTAAAAGCTTTTTGTCGTCAAGTTTTGGAAGTGTTTAACAACAGTTCGGAAAGTAAAGATGGTTAGGTAATTGGGAATTGGGAATTGGGCATTGGGCATGGGAGAATTGGTAATAGATAATCGGGATTAATAAGTAGCAAGTAAGCAATTCATTTCTCCTTGTCTCCTTGTCTCCCTGTCCCCTTCTCCCCTCCCGAATTAAGGATTACACTTCCCATCATTACAGTAAGTTGATTTATAGGTACTATCGCGTTTTCCGAAAATTGTGTACCGGTTGTCGCGGATTTGTTCGTAAAATCTATCTCCAGCCCATTTAAAACCTGGTAAAGCGCGATAAGCATCCACAAAAACTTTTCCAGCAGGTAATAATCTACCAATTTCTTCTGCTGCGTCGCTACCTTGCCAGCGTGTTTGTGGGTTATCTCCATCTATTAAAATCATTCCCATTTCGCAATCATTTGAGGTGATACTCCATTTTTGGAGTGTTTGTTCATCCTGCATGGGAATATAGTTAAATATTTTTCCTTTATCTAGATTTTCTAATACTTGTACTAAAGTCACGCACAGATTGCAGTTTCCGTCGTAGATAACTTGGTATGTCATAGTGAGTAGGGAATAGGGATTTAATTAATGTATAGCACTAGATAATTATTCGGTTAGGAGTTAATAAAAGCTTTTAACCTTTATGTAGCGCTATATATTTGTTTCCGATTTTAATAAATATTGGTTTTGTCATAAGATGTCATAAGTCTATCAGTTCCTGATTAAGACAATAGCAGCGCTGGTCGGTGTTACCTTGAGGAATCAAAAGTTTTAGTTGGAGCATTGATTTTAAATCTCTTTGTAAAGTACGTCTAGATATATTTGGAAACATCAATTCACAATTTTTTATAGTTATTTCTCGCTGGTTTATGGCAGATTTAAGTATTAAATTTTGGCGTGAGTTTAGTTGATATAATTTATTTATTTTCTCTAAACTTTGAGTTGAATAATTTATAGCTTCATCACCAATATCTGCTTGTAAATATCCTTTAAGCAATAGCTCTATTTCGATAAAAATTTCTCTGCTATTTAGTTTATCGCTACGTAAAGCTAGTAAAAATAGAGTGTTAACTGTGTGAATAGAAATTTCTGCTAATATTTGACTGCGTTTATCAGTTAAATCTGTGTTGCGGGCTTTGAAAAGCTTTGCCATAAAGTTAATGGCTTCTTTTGTAAAGCTATAGTCAATATTTTTGAAGATGTTTGGTGAAGTAAAAAATTGAATAAAAATAATTCGCGAGGTAGGTTGTTCAAATAATTCTTGAAATTGAATCGTAATTGTATGAATAAAATCGGAAAATGGTAGTTGTGTGATTTCGGGACGTAATAGTTTATCCCAGATAACGTAAACTCTCTCAATGTGACGCAATTCCAAAGCATGAAAAATCGCCAATTTATCGGGAAAGAATTGATATAGGGAACCAACTGCTGTATTAGCACGCTCGGCTATATTATGAGTGGTTGCAGCTTCAAAACCCACTTCATCAAAGACTATTGCAGCAGCATCTAAAATTTTTTCTACACGCTTTTGACTCCGCTTTTGCTGGGGTTGACGACGGAGCGATGAGTTAGGAGAGTTCATTGACAAATATGAATTATATGTCGTATATATGAAAAATATATAAGCTTTGAATTAAAGTCATTAATCAATTTTTCATCAGAATACAAAAACTTGCGACATGACTTATTTTATTTGTCGCAAGAACTCTTGGTATTTTAATTGATGAATTTTACAAAAATATTTAAACCAGAATAAGAAATCAAATTTGATATGAATAGACAATCTTCAATTTTAGGTCAACGTGCTGTCGTTATTGGTGGGAGCATTGCGGGATTATTAACGGCTAGAATTTTAACTAATTATTTTGAAAGAGTAACAATTCTCGAACGCGATTGCTTTCCTAAACAACCCGAACCTCGCAAGGGAATTCCTCAATGCAAACAGCTTCATATTTTACTAA
This sequence comes from uncultured Calothrix sp., assembly GCA_937884685.1. Lineage (GTDB taxonomy): Bacteria > Cyanobacteriota > Cyanobacteriia > Cyanobacteriales > Nostocaceae > Rivularia. The sequence continues at coordinate 2,384 of CAKZYM010000215.1, read as the reverse complement.
CTAAGGGTCGTGAAATTACGGAGGAAGTTTTTCCAGGTTTACAGGATGAACTGCTGGCAAAGGGAGCAGCAACTGTAGATATGATAGGGGATGTGGAATGGCTTAATCCTTTTGGTTGGGGTTATCGTTTTCCTTCGGGATTTATGGCTTTATCTTTTAGTCGCTATATTTTAGACTGGTTGATTTATCACCGATTGCTAGAAATTGACTGTATTGATTTTTTAGAGCAAACTTATGTAACTGAATTGCTCAAGAGTGAAGATGGGAAAGGTGTAGCGGGAGTCAAAATAAAACAGCGAAATCAAACCGGAGAAAAGATAGAGTCAAATTTATCAGCAGACTTGGTTGTTGATGCTAGCGGTTATGGTTCTTCTGCTCCTCAATGGTTAAAAAGTCTTGGTTATGAAACTCCAGAAGAAACCAGAATTACAACGGGTATGGGATACGCTAGTCGTCTTTACGAAATTCCTTCTAATTTTCAAGAAAATTGGAAAGGAATTTATATTCAAGCTGCTCCTCCCGAACGAACTTCAATGGGAGTACTTTATCCCATCGAAAATAATCATTGGATTGTGGGAATATGCGATACTTATCCCAATCAACCTTCAAAAGACGAAAATGCTTTTCTCGAAGTATTAAAACAGTTACCTTCCCCGATTATTTACAATACAGTTAAAAACGCAAAAGCTATTACACCGATTGAAATATATCATCCTCCTGGAAATCGTTTACGTCACTACGAAAAGCTGACTCATCAACCAGAAAGATTTATAGTTTTAGGAGATGCTGTATGTTCGTTTACACCTATTTACGGACAAGGAATGACTGTAGCAGCTTTAGGAGCAATGACATTAAATGATTGTCTAGAAAATATTGTTAAAAAGCGGTCAAATTTATCTGGATTAACTAAAATATTTCAAAAAAGATTAGCTAAAATCAATGCTAATCCTTGGATAGCTGCTACAAGTCAAGACGCAAAATATCCCAGCGTCAAAGGTCTTGTTACATCTCCTAGCATTGCAGAAAAATTTATTGGGTGGTATATGAATCAAGTAATTCGTTTAACCACAACTGCTAATTACTCTCAAACAACTCTTGCTTTAACCGAAGTATTCCATATGTTGAAATCCGCAGGGACATTGTTTAAACCAGATATTGCGGTACAAATATTGAAAAAGATTTTAGGTAATAATTCTCAATATAGTCCCAATCAAAAATCTTCGTCTTAATTATTGATAGTTTGTCATTATTATCAATATTCTCAAAAGGTTGTATAATCATAACCTCAGTAAGCATTTATTCCCTCTATCGATAGAAAGTTTTGTGTTTTGAATAACTAAGTCGATAGAGAGTTATGAAAAAAAATCTCATCCTATAAACTACAAACATACGCTTCCGAAGAGAGATTGATTAATTATGAGCGATACAAACGGACAACTTGCATCACGTCTTTACCCATCTCACATTGATATTCCTGCTAACGTCAGAAGCCAGGTTGTCACACTCCTCAATCAAACCTTAGCTGCAACAGCAGACCTCAAAAGCCAAGTGAAACAAGCTCACTGGAATGTCAAAGGAAAAGACTTCTATCAGCTTCATGAAATGTTTGACGAAATTGCTGCTGAAGTAGAAGAGTATATCGATATGGTAGCTGAGCGTGTTACCGCTTTAGCTGGTTACGCTTGCGGTACTGTACGTATGGCTGCTGCTAATTCTATATTGCCTGAATATCCTACCGATATTTTAAGCGGAGAGGAGCATGTAGCTGCTTTGGTTGAGCGTTTTGCAGCATACGCTAAGCATTTAAGAGAAGCTATTGACAAAGCTGACAAACTCAACGACCAAGATACCAACGACCTTTACGTTGAAATTTCTCGTACCATTGACAAGAGATTATGGTTCTTAGAAGCTCATATCCAAGTTTCTGAAGTCAAATCAGATGGTATGGTCAAAGAAAAAGCTAGCGTTAACTAATTTTTGTTAATTGCTGATTTTTGCTGATTTGTTATAGCGTTCTGAAATTATTTTTATAAATAGTAAACCCGGTTTTTTATAAATCGGGTTTTTCAATGTTTGATAAAAAAAGGAATAGGGGATAGGATATTTCAAACAAAAAATATTGAAAAAAATATCTATGATTGCCATAGTAACTTTTTGGTAAGTATCCCACTTTTAAGTACGTACTTTTCATTTTATAGATACATAATCTACTATTAAATAGTAGCAAGTTAGGAAAGAAAATATTCACAATAAATTTAATTATAAGAAGTAGAAATGAGAGATAGAAACAAGTATTTTTTATTAACTCCTAACTCCTAGCTCGTAATCCAAAATCCGTCTTGGAAAGTTTGGGGGACGGAGACCGACACCCCCAACTTTCCGCA
>CAKZYM010000214.1 GCA_937884685.1 uncultured Calothrix sp. | reverse complement strand
TATTCCAGGTAAAAAGCAGAGATAAACAACAAAAAGCACCCAGCACGGGACAAGTGAAACGTATTGAACGAGAACAATTTGAATATGAATCGGGTAAGCGCCAAACTCCACCAGAAAAACCTATAAAACAGAAGCTACAACAAGCGATTAATAAAGCAACTTTAGATAATCCAACATTACCATTAATGATTGCTAGATTGCAGGTAAAAGGTATTGAAGTTAGAACTGGATTTACACGCACTGGTAAATCAAAAGGCATCTCATATTGTATTGACGAGCAGGCATTTAGTGGGACTAATTTGGGTGCTGCTTATACGTTCAATGGACTGCAAAAACATCGCGGGGTGGACTTCAAACCAGAACGAGATTCGGAACCTATTAAAAAACTAATATCTAATCCTAATTTAGCTCTTGAAATGTTTCTTCATCATCAACAACAGCAAAATGACTTAAAAAGACAGAAAGAAAAGTCGAAAGGTATTGAACGATAAATACAATTTTTTATATCTAATTATTCTTAAATTTAAATGTCATTTATATTCCGCTGTCCCAACGCGCCGTCACAGATTACCGGCTAAAATTTATCACTCCCTTTCTCAACTCAATAAATGAGAGTTACGGGTATCGCGGGAATGGAGTAATTTTTACTTGTCGATATCACAGTAATTGTAAACAGTAATTGTAATATTACAGTAAGAAACCAGGCGCTAAATTTATTCCAAAGAAACTTACAATACTACCTTTTAGATGAGAAATTATTTACAATCAGTTAATTCAATTTTTGTATATGCAACATCTAGACTGTTTGTTGAGTATCTGCTTTTTTTTGTAGCCTCTCATCACTTCGCCAAAGGTAACAATTATATCGCTCATAAATAGAATTGTATTGTCCCGAAGCTTCCCTTCTAACGTATTGCGCGTATTTGGAGGCTATTTTTTCTGATTTTGCACTCACCCCTAGATAAGGATTCAGTTCACCAGTATTTAAGGTAGGAATATCAAGTGCTATAGCAGCAGCAATTGCAGCACCATTCATTACATATCTCCCAACTATATCTTCTGTGACATGCTTCCATTTATAACTAGTATAAGATGCCTGTTTGCTTGCATTTTTGTTGTATTTTAAGCACTTAAGTAGCGCATAGTTATCACAAAATTGTAAAAGAAACCACGGTTCAAATAACCAGTCTCTTTGTATTAAGTATTGTTCTTGGTAGCTAAGACCTAATTGTGAGTATTCGCGGCTTGGAGTAAAGTTACCTTCTGGGCAAACATATCTATATTTTTTCTCTACTTCCTTCATCAACTTTATTGGTTTTTCTGGGTATTCAAAAAGAGAAATATCAAAAAACTCGCTATGCAATTTAAATGAAAAGAATTCTTCATCTTCTGGTGCGTGCAAGATAGGAAAAAACTCGTTGAAATCAAACTTCTTAGATTTACTAATGAATTCTTGTTTTCTTGATGTGATTGACATAGCTGTTTACCCCCAGGGCTAAGAATGACCCGTAAAAAAATAAGGTAGCGTGTTGCAACTTCCGGCTCTTTTTAGTGTAGCGAGTGGGGAGTAGCGGATGAGGGGTTGGTTGGGTAAGCCGACGGAGGTGTTCGCTGCGCTGTTACTGTTTGCGATAACGAGCCAGCGGACTTACTCGCTATACCCAAAAATATTTAAGCTCGCTATCGCCGTTGCACTAAACAGTAACACACCTCCGTCTTGGCGATGAGCGTAAATAATTTTTGGTAAATAATTGTTTATTAACTCTACAGCAGCACCAACTAACGCTCCTGGTAGAAGCTTCATTAATATCTGCAAAAATATCCATTTAGGTACCCAGAAAAACTAAATTTAGTTTCGCTTCTCTAGAATGACTTTTAACTACCGGATAAATTCGCAATTTTGGATGAAGATTCCGCTAGGGACTTGGCCCCGGTTTGGCGCGTAAGAAAAAAATAAATCAGGAGGAGTGCTATTAGCCCCGTAGGGCGAACGCAACTTCTGCGTCTGAGAGAGCGTACAGCGAGCGAGGATGGGCGCAGCCCACCCGCAAGGGCGCAGAAGTGAAGTGAGTACACGTACATTATAACGAAACTGCTCGAAATTGCTTTCGGGAGTAGGCGGAACGAGCTATGTTGCGCTCTCGCCGCTTAGTTATTTTGGTGCAATGTTGGCACAGATATAGTGCAATTATGGCACAACCCGACGCTAAATTATTGCACTTCGGGATGCCATATAAAACTCGCCGTGGTGCAGAAAAACTCAAGAATTTGATGAAAACTGTGCCATGCTGCTCCATATTCGTGCTGAAAAATATGGCGATTGGAGGGCGTACTTCACTCTCGTTCGCTCTCGACTCTCGTTCGCTGCTCTTCGAGTACCACCACACACGATTTTTCGCGTTCACCGGGAGAGCGTTGTTCCCCTGCTCCGGTCTTAAGTTTAAGAATATCGAGAGCGAATCGCTTCTGACGTAGTGGCTCTGGGGGCAAGCTATAGCTGAAAACGGTTGAAAAGATGCGCTTTGTGCTTGCCTCGGGAGCTTCCTAGTCGAGCGCAGCGGTGGAGATATTCGTTGCACCAAAAACG
>CAKZYM010000213.1 GCA_937884685.1 uncultured Calothrix sp. | reverse complement strand
ACTCCTAACTCCTAACTCCTAACTCCTAACTCCTAACTCCTAACTGTTCACTGTTTCACCAAATCCTGAAACTCTCTACTATTACGTACTTTTGCAAAGTCTGGGTCGGTGTTTGCTAATGCTTCATATTTACCCGGAGATAGCTTCATGGCTTTTTGGAGATTGCTGATTGCTTTCGCAGTATTTTTCTGCAAAGCATAAGTGCAAGCTCTGTTGTAATATGCTTGATGTTTGTCAGGTTTGATAGCAATAGCTTTTTCGTAAGATGCTAAAGCTTGAGAGTATTTCTGCAAAGTGCTTAAAGCAATACCTCGATTAATCCAAGCTTCGTATTTATCGGGTTTGATAGCAATAGCTTTGTCGTAAGAGATTATCGCTTCTTGGTAAAGACGCATCGCTGATAGCGCATTCCCTCGGTTGTACCATGCTTCGTCCCTGTTTGGCTCAATTGCGATTGCTCTATCGTATGAACCCAGTGCTTGTCCGTATCGCTGCAAAGCTGCTAAAGCATTTCCCCTGTTTATCCAAGCTTCTACCTTATCGGGTGCAGCGATAACTACTTTATCGTAAGCAGCAATAGCGTCTTCGTAGCGATTAGTTTCTAAGAATTTATTACCTTCAATAAAAAAGTCTTCTACCTGTTTAACAGAGTTTTGTTTGAGTAACCGAGCAACGTTATTTTCTTGCACTACTATGCGGTTATCCTGTCTCGTTGATTCTGCCAAATCACTACAACCAAATATCAAGAAAGCAGTTAAGCCAGAGGCAACAAAACGGCTACAAAATGCCATGTCGTGTCCATAGAAATCATAAAATTTATCCTAATTCTTTTTATTATCTTTAACAAGTATATATCAAAACTAATTGATTAATTATTTTGTTATATTTTATAGTAATATGTTGTCTCATAGACGCTTTTTGATTTAAGTATAATTCAACTAAACAGCAAGTTGTATCACATAAATTAGTTTTAATATATTAGTTTATAAAAAAATAATAATATTGTCTCGATGGAATTTAATATATAGTCATTCCGATTAATTACCGTAGTGCGTTAAAGCACTAGCAACTATTTATTTTCTATTTAGAATGGCTATGTATCTAAATAACTGGATAATTAAACTAGGTTAAAAATAGAATAAATTATGTTTAAATATACCAAGAAACTATATATTATAAACAATTAGATAAGGCTAAAATTAAACACAATAATAATTTAATATTACTCTTTTAGTTGGTGATAAGTAAATTGTAATACTGACCCATAGTTTTTATTTATAAAAAGTTATCAAAGTTGGAATATTGAAAAATATTTGATATAAATGTAAAAAATAATAAATCTTGAAGGTAATTCCTGAACATCAAAAATTTTTCTGTTTTAACAATTCGCCATTTAGTGCTGCTGATGTCAAAATATAATTATGTCAATCGAATCTAACTCCCACTCACCGAACTCTCAAAGCAACCAACCTGCATCAGAAGAAAAATGGCAACCGGATGAATTTGAGAGTAGAGAAAACCAAAGCCATTTACCCAAAGGGCTTACTGCTCAACAAGTTAATTCGGCTATAGCTTCGGTGCAGTCGGAACAAAATACCAGCGCTCTACAGCAAGCCCGCTCTACATTTTCCGATGGGAGTTCCACAGAACTGCAAGTAACGCCACAAGCATTATTAATAACTGTACTGGCGACATTAGTTACAGTAGTCGGAATTGCCATAAATCAGCCGATAATAGGCATTACAGGAACCGTAATCACATTAATATTATCGATAATAATACTTTATCCCTGGTTAATCACAGTCACCACACAATTGCTGACACCAAAGCAGCGAGCCTTGATTATTGCTTTTTCGGGAATAATCGTCGCAGTTGCAGGTTTAGTCAAATTTATTCCCGGCCCAATCGACTGGGATATTTCGGGAACCCTAGCTGATTGGTTTGGTGCGTTAGGACAAATTCTTATCGCTATTATCGCAGTTTATGTTGCTTGGCGACAGTATATAATTTCCAAAGATTTAACGATTCAGCAAAACTTGCTTACGATTCAGCAAAATAACATTACCCAGCAGCAGACAATCGACACATATTTTCAAGGTATTTCCGATTTAGTCTTAGATGAAGAAGGATTATTAGAAGATTGGCCGCAAGAAAGATTGCTTGCTGAAGGACGTACTGCTTCAATTCTTAGTAGCGTTGATGCAGTTGGTAAAGCTAAGATTCTCCGCTTTTTATCTCGTTCCAAATTATTAACACCATTACAGCGGGATGCACATTTAGGTAGAGCAATTCTTGATGGTAGCGGGGGTTACGCAGTTGATTTAGTTGATGGAGTACGGGTAATTGACCTAGGTGTAATGTTAGCCGGTGCGAATCTTGCCAATACAGATTTACGGTGGACAGATTTGAGCGAAGCGAACTTAGTACGAGTTGACTTAAGCAACTGCGACCTAGTAAAAGCAAACCTTTGTCGCACCATATTATATGAAACCAATTTATCTAACGCTGACCTAAACGGAACAAAACTATTTTACGGTTCCCCAGAAACAGCATCACCCCGGAGTCGTTTGCATCCACCCAATTATAGAACTGGAGAACGAACTGGTGCAGTAGTAGAAAAAGCTAATTTTACAAACGTGACAAGAATCTCTGAAGCCAATCGTTATTATTGTTGTTCTTGGTGTGGTGAAGAAAGTAGAAAAACAATTCCTAATGGCTGTGAAGGGATTGAGAATAAGTTGGGGAGATAGCTAGTAACAAGTAGAAAGTAGCAAGTAGCAAGTAGCAAGTAGCAAGTAGCAAGCTTAATTACCCTCACTCTGGCTATAGTGGGCCTACTCAAGCAAAGCCTACATAAAAATTTTTATCTTATTTGTTACCATTCAAAAATTGTTTAACCTATTACAACAATAAAATTAAATGTATTATTCTCAACAATCAAGCAATTAGCAGAAAGCTAGAATTAAAATATAAGCTGCGAAAACTGAATAAAAACCGAATAAAAACTGAATATCTAAAAATAAATAACCTCCTCCACACATCAATCATTTCTTAGAAGGAGAAAACCTCGTGGTTGCAGTAGTAAGTACCAAAGAACAGCTGAAAGAAGCGCTAATCAATCAAGCAGAAGAAATCATCGTTGTTGATGCTCAATTAGCTACAGATATCGGAAAATTTATCGAAAGACTGAGCTTTGCGACAGAAACCGAATACAAGAATATAGTTACAATTGCTGCTGGTACTTTAGTCATCGGATTTACACTATTAGCTAACATAATGGCATTTGGTTTTCTCGTAGGATTCAAAGTTTTAATTGTTCCAGAAATCATCATGTTTATTATTTTCTTGATTGCATTAGCAATGAAGTTGAATAATCTACTGAAAAACAATTACGAAGTCGTCAAAGAAGATGAGGAAGGATTGTTTCTAAGATATAACTTGAGTTGAGAATAAAGTAGCGATAATTACAGAAGTTTCAGCTTACAGGGATTTTGACTATTTCAACTTAATTAAAGTATCCTTAATGTAGAAACTTGTGATTTTTTCACAAATTTCTGCATTATTTCTGTTTTATAAGACT
>CAKZYM010000212.1 GCA_937884685.1 uncultured Calothrix sp. | reverse complement strand
TGAAAAATTTGATAAAACTCTTGTGGTACGGGCATCCCTGCCCGTTAGAATGTACCTCATGAAGATGAAATATGCTGTATTTATATTTCCATCACTAGAAGCCGTCTTGAAATGAACTCTAAGACTCAAATACGTTAGCACAGCATGGCGTAAGCCATAGTCTGAAAAGTCATACTGGGCAAAGCTTCTAGGATGTTGGGTTGCGCTAATGTTCTTAAGTATTTTCAGGACAACCTTCGGTACGAACACGCTACTAAGACCGCTTAACCCAACCTACTAGTCGATTCTCCAACTCAGCAGAATTAATGTGGTGAAGTCGCAATAGTTTTTATCACCCAAAATCACCCTCGCTATCAAAAATCGATATTTTTATAAACCTTAGACAAACCCTAAGTACTATTTCTCTTGAGCAATAATACTCATTTGTCATGAAATCATCATAAAATATGTATAGTGAGACCCCAATTCTAGTAGCTTGAGACCCAAATATTAACATTTGATGACATTTAGATCCCCAAATACCTTGGAAATTCGTAAGTAAGACAAAAAAGTATTCTTAACCCCCTTGATCCCTACCAAGGAGTTGCAGTTAATATTGTTGACAAGTAATTCTTCTCCCTTTCTGAATGCTTATGAATAGTATTAGAAAAACTTTTATAACAATATGAGAGTTTTGAGAGGGAAAATATGAAATGTAAGTGTTAGGAATATTATTTTTCTAACGTAAACACTTGTTTAAGCTTGAACCCGATATTTCACAGAGAAATTTTCTCTCTAGAAATATAGGCACTTAAAAATTGAACATTCGGCATTAACAGTAAACAATTTGATAAAAAAAGATTTGGGGTAGATGTAATTCGACCGACCTCTCCTTAATCAAAAGAAATTTCTTCAATTTTACTTTAGGAGGTCTTTACTCATGGCAAAAGAACGCCCACCACTAGAAGAAATGACATTGCGGCAACTACGTAAAGTTGCCAGTGAATACGGCATATCTCGTTATAGCCGGATGCGTAAATCTCAGTTACTCGCAGCAGTTCAGGAAGCACAGAGTAAGAAAATATCAAGACAGGAATCTCGTTCATTGGAGGCACAGGAAACAGTGGAAGCAGCAAAATTCGAGTTAGGACAAGAAGATACAACTGGTGGAAACCTCGCTTCTGTTGATGAAGGGCTAGCGGATTTACCTGCTGGTTACGGTGAAAGTCGTATTGTATTAATGCCTCGCGACCCCCAATGGGCTTATGCATACTGGGATATTTCCAACGAACATAAGGAAGAATTACGTAGACAAGGTGGACAACAGCTTGCATTAAGAATCTATGATGTCACCGACATCAACTTAGATAACCAAAGTGCCCATAGTCTCCAAGAATATCCTAGTGATGAAATGGCACGGGAATGGTATCTACCAATTCCAGTTAGCGACCGCGATTACATAATTGACATTGGTTATCGCTGTGCTGATGGTCGTTGGTTAACATTAGCTCGCAGTGCTAGAGTCCATGTTCCTCCCGTTTATCCTTCCGACTGGATTGAAGATATCTTCATTACAGTTGATTTTGAGGAAGATTTACGCGGTAAGACTAAGTACGAACTAGTACCACCTGCGAAGAAAGCACCAGAAACCGCAGCAAACGCTAATGGTAATGCGATTTACGAACAAATATTTGGTATGGCTGAATCCGCAGAAGCAATGCGGGTGGCTGGTTCCATCTTCGGTTCGCAGCATCACGTAGCTGGTTCTATGGCTCCAGAGCAAGCAATCAGTTCCTATATTTTCCCATCTGGTGTTGGTATGTGGTCACTTCCCACAGCATCCGGTGTAAACATGTCTGGTGTTGGTATGGGTGCATCTCAGCCTCCAGAGCGTCCTCGCAAATTCTGGTTAATTGCGGATGCTGAGTTAATTGTTTACGGTGCTACCGAACCTGATGCTACCGTGACAATTGGCGATCGCGAAATCAAACTCAATCCCGACGGTACATTCCGCTTCCAAATGTCCTTCCAGGATGGTTTGATTGATTATCCAATTAAAGCAGTTGCAGTTGATGGCGAGCAAACCCGCTCAATTCAGATGAAGTTCAACCGTGAAACTCCATCGCGCAATACCAATACCAAGGAAGAAGCTGTTTTAGAATGGTTTTCCTAGAATCAATATTCTGAACAGTAGAATTTTGAATTAATGAATTAACTCGAATTAATATCAGTCATCTCCTCGCGAAATTATTTATGTGGGGAGATTTTTTTATGTGAGATAAAATGCAGCGATTAATCAAATACACAGTTATCCTAGGTAGAGTTTACCTTTCTCTAAGATTCGAGTAACGTATTCCGCAAATTTAAATTTATCTAATCTGCTCCGGACATCCTTTATCTTGCGAAGGAAAGGGAAAGAGGCTGAGATAAAAAATTATCAGTTAATTCTACAGATATGTTCAACAAGAATTTTTTTGGATTATTATTAATAATTGCAGGTGTATTCTTTTTTCGTTCTTATAGACAAAGCAGTGATAAGTCATTAGAATTAACGCAAAAACCAACAATAGTAACAGAAGAATATATACCAAAAAAAATAAAAGAAGAAGGTATTTCAAAAGAGAAATTAGAAGATAAAATATCAAATAAATCTTTGGTAAACTGTCTGGGGAAAGATAGAAATTTCAGTATTGAATTTTTTAAAACCAATAATTTAGGTAAAAAATCCGATAAAGGAATTAATCATGTTGTTATCTTTAATCCTAAATCAAGAGAATTGGATTTTAAGGTAAATGTAGCTTTAGATCACAAAATTTACGCGAAAAATGAGAGCGGTAAATTGCGTAAAGAATACATTCCTAAATTATTTGGTGAAATAATCAGCGATGACAACGCTTTATTAAATGGTAAGAAACCGATAGCAGCAATTAATGCGGACTATATTGATACAGAAGATAAACCACAGGGTTTGAATATTTCACGGGGAGTTGAATATTCTGGAGATTTTAAAAATAGACGTTCTTCTTTTGGAATATCTGGAGGAGAACCCTCATCACGTCAAGCGACTATTGCTAAAGGTAGGAGAAATAAAAATATTCTTAATTACAATATAGTTGGAGGAAACGGTAGATTTTACCGTAATGGAAAGTTTATAGATATTTGTAATGCTTTAGGGGAATTCGCTTGTAAAAGAGCAATAAATCGTTCGATGGCCGCGACTACCAGCAAAGGTTATGTGATTTTATTGGTTAATGACAATAGAGCGAATTCCGATATTGAAATAACAGAAGTTAATCAAGAGCTTTTACCAGATAAGTTTGATGATGTGTTAGAAGGTATTGCTAGAAATAACTGTTTGGGAAAAATTCAAGAAGGAATATTGTTTGACGGAGGTGAATCTCCCGGATTATTCTACGATGGTAAAACCTATGTAGAAAATTTTGGAGCGATTGGTTCGGTATTTTTGATTTATAAGAAATAGAAAATAGAAAATAGGGAATAGGGAATAGGGGATTGGGCATTGGGAAATGTAAGATAATAATTTAACTGACTTGTTATCAGATATGGTAAATAATTGTGATTAAGAAATAAAGAAATAAACCGAAATCTAAAATCCAAAATCCAAAATCTAAAATTTAGAACTCCTAACTCCTAACTCCTAACTCCTAACTCCTAAAACTTTTATAAGTCTTAAGGAAGAGAAAGCATGATACCAGCAAACGGTAGGCTGGAATGATAGCTTAAATTCCCTAATATGACACATAACGAAATTGCCGATACGCTCTCCGAATTATTTGGTACATCAGCAGTAAAAGTTCTTGCTCCAGGTTCTTGGCAAGTTGAAACACCTACTTTTCGATTACTGGTACTACTCAGCGACGACCAAAGCTGGCTGCGAGTTTTATTACCAATTATGCCAGCACAGCAAGCAAAACCTTTTTTAGAACAGTTTTTTGAAGCTAATTTTGATGATACCCAACAAGTACGTTATGCAATGCATCAAGATGTTTTGTGGGGAGTATTTCAACACAGTTGCACTAGTTTAGTGGTAGAAGATTTCCGCGATGCAATAGCAAGATTAATTGCTCTTTACGAAGTTGGATTAGATGATGCTTTTAATCAATTAACTGAAACTAAAATTAAACAGATTGTTCAAGCTTCCAAACAGCAGGGACAATCCTTAGAAGCTACCATGCAAAACCTTGAGCGTTTTTATGCTGAAGGTTTACTGGGTGAAATAGAACAAAGTCCAGAATCCCGAGAACGAGTTTTAACTGCTTGGAGAGGACAATTAGAAAGATTGTGGAATGAACAGTAGACAGTTATCAGTGAACAGTGAACAGTGAACAGTAACGAGTAATCAGTGAATAAAAAAGATAAGTTATTGGGAGCATCCCGATTTTGAAAAAATATTTTACCCAACACCCTGTAAGGGTGTG
>CAKZYM010000211.1 GCA_937884685.1 uncultured Calothrix sp. | reverse complement strand
GAATTACCAGCCATTACCGAAGCGGACAAAGAGAACCTTGATGTTTTGCGGCGTAGGTATCTTTACCACCGGGCTGGAGGGAATTTGCTAGAGGGAACAGTTATGTTGTTGTTGGTTTCCCCACTACTTGCGCTTGCTGGGTTTTACGACCCTCCGTTTCGCATTAAGGCAGAAGAATCTGTTGATGTGGTAGTGGATGATGGTGAGGAAATTCTGCGCGGACGGATTGATGTGCTGGTGCTACAAGATAGATTTTGGGTAATGGTACTGGAATCAAAAAAGACTACCCTATCAGTGTTGACAGCAGTGCCGCAAGCCTTGGCGTATTTGATGGCAAACCCTAATCCCAATCTGCCTGTATTTGGGATGGTGACAAATGGAGATGATATTTTGTTTATCAAAGTGGTACAAGCAGATACGCCACATTACAACCTGTCACGGGTATTTGCCCCGTTAACTTCAGCGAAAGAACTTTACACTGTTTTACAAATTCTCAAGCGATTCGGTCAGGTAGCCGCTTCTATTAAGTCTTGATTTTTCAGCTTAACCACATCTGTATTCTGCGGCAAGATATAAGAATGAAACGGATGCTGGAAAATAAATGAAAGTAGCTGATTTACCTACATCGGTTGTTGAAGAGCTTTGCCAAAGTGAATACTGGCGAATAGACATTGACCCCGGATTAGATGCTAAACATGAATTTTTCATGCGTTGGGAGTATCTGCTACCTAATTCGCGTACTGCGAATTATGAGGAAGAAGAAGTGGCAGAATTTATCAACTTTGACGGATATGATTTACTCTTACCTCTTGGACGAGCGCACCACCCCCATATGTATTTACTGCGTTTGAATCCAAGCGCTGATAAAAATTCGTTAACGTTATTCTTATTCGATACCTATCTCAGTAATTGGTTTACGGATGTCCGGGATGCTCGTTATGGATTTTTAGCTGTTGCCGAACGCTACCAAAACCACGGGTGTGACTTTTATATTGCATCTTACTACCATTTCTCTTACCTGGTTGGACGTGAGTATGAAATGGCACGGGAAATTATGCAACAACGCTTAAATAGTTAAATATCAAATCATCAAGCCAAATCAAAAATCTGCTGTGCGGACAAGTTAAACTCAGGGAAAGTCGGAGAAACAACGGTCATATCTCCTGTAAATGGAGTCATCTGATATTCTCCGTCAACCAAATTACAAACAAAAATTGTGGGTTGCTTGGGATTGCCAATGAACTTTCTCGCCCCCAACGCTGCGTAATCAAGAATCCAATATTCCTCAATACCCATTTCTTCATAATCCCGAAGCTTATTGTAATAATCGTCACGCCAATTAGTTGAAACAACCTCAACGATTAATTTTACAGAATCAGGATTTTGAATAATCGATTCGCTTTCCCAACGGGGTTCCGCTCCAAGAACTTTTTTGTTCAAAACGATGATGTCTGGTTCATAACCCGATTTTTCGTATTTGGGTTTTACAATAGATTCTCTGGGAATAGTCCAAATGCCACCAAAACCCATCTGCCTAATAATTATCAATAGTTGCTCAATAAGAGAACCAGTTAGATTTGAGTGCTTTCCCTTTGGTTTGGGCATTTCGATAATCACTCCATCATGCAATTCGTACCGGACTTCCGAATTTTCTGGATACCAGCTTATAAATTCGTCAAAGTTGTATAGTTTGGGTTCAGCTTGGGCTTGACTCATAAGTCCAGATTGAATTATTTTGAGCGTTTTATATAAACTATCAAATCAAATTAAATCATCAAGCATCCTAGTTAATTCACCCTGCAAATCAACGCGGTTATCATCATAAATAATCACAGTTCTAGGGTCAGAATGACGGCTTAACTTTTGCGTAGCCCGAATATTACCATTATTTTGATTCAGTGCTTCGGTGATAGCGCTATGCCTAACCCTGTGGGGACTCATCCGCTTTTCAATCCCCGCCAACTTGCAATATTTACTAACAATTAAACGTATCCCTTCCCCACTTAACCTATTACCAAATTTTACCGGGTCGAGAGAAATAAAAATTGGTTCGTTGGGCTTATCAGTTGCATTAGATGCTTGTAACCAATCGTAAATTGAAACAGCAGTTTTTTGAGAAATTGTATGCAACTCGCGTTCTCCATTGCGACCTTTACCGCTAACCTCTAACTGGCAACTACTGTACTTAAAATTCTTTACATCCAAACCACTAATTTCACCGCGTCGTAGAGCATTACTCCACAACAACCGCATAATACAGTAATCACGCTTTCCAGCAAGGGTATCAGTATCGATTTTCTCAAATAACTTGACAACCTCTGCAACCTCTATCCCCTTGGTATCCCGATACGGTCTTATCTTCTCATTTTTAATTACGGATAGGTCGTAATCGCAGATGCTAAAGATTTGCCCCATCTCCACCAAAGATTTTATCGCGCTAATTCTGCGGTTAACCGTCGCTGGCGCTAAACCTTGCTCAAAAAGATGGTTCCGGTAAGCAACCACCACCGATATCGCCTGCGTCTTAGACAGCGATAAAAACTCACGAGCAAGGTCAGATGTTAATTCGCGACCGGGAGCAACAAGATTAAAGAAATTTCGCAAGTCATGAGAGTAAGCCCTGCGAGTGTGTTCGGAGCGCTTTTGCGTCAGTAACACTTCGAGAATTTGCTTACTATCCCCTTTAGTAATTGTACTTAAAGAAGTGATAGAGCGGAGCGTGATGATGCCTGACATAGAAGAAAATCGTTGAATACGAGAGCTTGTGCGCGTTAAGTGCTTGTTTAAACGTGCATTCTCACTACCACTTTACAATAAAAGACACCATTATTCCGGGGCGACGGACGTTTAAAATCGATATTAATCCGTAGTCGTTATGATGTCGGGTTTGATTTAAATGCTATTAGCACTCTCTTCGCAACACAAGGTTGTCATAACGGAGGCACTTATCCTTGCAAAAAAAAAAGTCGAAGTAGGAACGGCATTGCGGCCTGGATTATTTCAATGGTTCTAAGCGCAAAAATGATGGTCAGCTAAACTGCGAACACGTTGAGACGCGTTCTGTTGATGCGGGATGATCTTTAGGGGTAAAGGCGATTCATTCGCCATAAATATCTTTCAATACGGCTTCAAGACCTGCATCCAAATCTTGCATTGCTTCATCCAAGCTGTCATAGCTATCTTTACCGTTCCAGAACATTCCACCACAGTCAACTGCTCTTACAAACGAGTTGATAGGACTATCTACGTGGTAACCAATTTCAACCCAACCTTCATGCTCATCCACCCAGCGAGCAATATTTGGATAAGTTTTTTCTAGTGAAACTTTCATATTTTCTTCCAGAATTAAAAAGATATTATTTCTTAACAACTCACATCAACATCGGTTTGAGCTTGACGACCGTTATTCACCACAACGATAATTGTCCTGGCGATATATTAGATTTACCGCCTTGATGGTATAAAAGGTGGCAGGCGCTACAAAGCGCTATGAGGTTATCCCTGGAATTATTAGATGGATTTCTGTCCCAATGATGGGTCTGTAGCGTGCGTTTCATCCGTTCTGAGCGGGTAAGTTTGGAAGTGTCTTCTCCGGGGCGTATGCATTGTAAACCGCACTTTTGACACCGCCATTGTACGGATTTTTTAACTGATGTAGAGATGTCCGTCCAATCGTCTGGGTACGGGTTAAACGACATTGAAATGTTGAAGTTTTAGGACTTGATGAATTGTACCAAGCAGGGATGACGCAAAGCAATGCGGAGCTTGTCACCGTTGCGAGGAGCGTACATCACAACGGGAGCCGTCGTTTTTCAAAAATTATCTTCCGCTATTGTGCGCCACCAACCATAAAATCAAAATTACCTTCACCCCTGTTTTCCCTCAATGTTCTCATGATTTTTATAGGGTCATCGTGGGGACCATCGACATAGCATGGTTTCCCGTCACGACCACATTCAATACGTATCGTTCCATCCCATTCTCCAATGTGCGAACGCGATTTCTCAAAGTCTTTGTGTGGTTGAAATCCTAAGCTTTCTGCGTATTCGCAAGCACTAAATATCATTCCTTGAGCGACTTCAAGGGGAACGGGGTGAGGTTCTCCGGGGAATGGATGAAATAGTGCTTCTGCAACTTCTTTAAATTTTATCTTGTCTACTGTACGTGGTGGCATGGCATCTTTAACACCCAAGCACCATATATCTAAAAGGTAACTACAAACCGTGATTTGATTGTATTTAGCAACTCTCGCAATCACCACCAATCCTAAACCACGAGCGATATCATCATCGTTTTCCACCAAATTTTTGATGCTTTTTTCTGATGGGATGTTTGGTAACAATTGGATAAGATTCTCACTTGCCAAACACTGATATACGGGGTCTAATTCTCCCTTTGCTAATCTATCTAATTTGGTTTGCTGTGCTTGATTTTGAATTACTGAACTAACTTCTGATACTTTGACACCTAGTTTTCTAGCTATTTGTTTGGGTGTTAAGTTCAATGCCCGTAAATTCAGGATTTCTTCTTGTGTTACTGTCATAAATTATTGCTTTCCACAAATAACCTATGCAGAAATAATAAACCATTGGCTGATGCTCTTCGCCCCTGAGTCACCACTTTGTTCAAAAAATTTCACATGCGAACCCACAACTATTTTTTGGGATGGTAAAGCCCATCTTTTTCATTAAACTGCCACATATATTTAGCGCGATCGCGATTTTTACTCCATTCCTCAAACTCTTGCTTGTCAAGGGTTGCACGTTTTTCTTGCAGCGTCGGAATATTAACGTTAAGTCGCAGCGCTAACTTTTGTTCGTCGAGGGCTTCTATTTGAGGTGGCTTCCCGCTTTGGTTGTAGGGATTACCCGAATTTTTGTATCGTCTGTAATTGTTTGATGCGCCCCCATTACGCTGAATGGCGATTAACGCTCCTTCTAACTGTGCTACCCGGTTGTTGATGGTTTCTAGTTTTTCTTCAATTTTGGTTACTCTTGATTCTGTGACGGAACTGGAAGGGGCGCTGTCAGTTTGAGGTGTTTTACTATGCCCGTTGATGCTGTGAGCTAGGTAATATAAATCTTCTTCTACTTGCTGCAATCGGATTTCTGTACTTACTTCTACACCTTCTACGCTGCCTAAAATGTGGTGCAGTCCTCGGATTACTAAATCGGTTGCTGTGGTGTTGCGTTCCTTTGCAGCGTCCCGAAGCGCATCAGCTAAGGTTTTGGGGAGTTTAAAGTTAATTGATTCGCGTTCCACTCGCATCGTTTCTACACCCTGGTATATACCGTATATAAATAGCTTATAACGCGGTGGGGTACGAGGGACCAATTAGCCGCAATCATTTGAGTGAAGTGGGTGTAACTGAGAAGGATATTTTAATTTTAGAAAAAAAATTATGGCTCTCCTAGACTAGTTATGAAAAATTAATACTTAATACCAGCTTTAATTACTATATAGCCAGGAATTCAGATTAAAAAGTAGATTTTTATTAAATATTCAATTTTGTATTACTCAAATCCTTCTATATAAATTATTTTAGCCTCTTTTTATTATTAATTTATCATAGCCACTCTCTTTAGAGCCAAAATTATTATGAGGAATTACTATTTATTCAAAAGTATCATAAATACTTTTTATCAGTTTCCAATAAGCGTGAAATTTTTGTTAACAAAGCTGTTAATACATGCATTATTTTTATGATTTTAAGATAACTAGCGCAAACATTAGTGTAAACACAAATATTTCACACAATTTCTTCCCTTTGTTCAAAATCTCCCTCGGAATTAATAACAATTGGGTCATCTTGACAACTACCATAAGTTTGTTCAAAAAATCCGGGGGGATATCCTAAGTCTTCTGGTATTTGTGTTGTTTCAACTGACTGATAAATTACTATTACTTCTACTTCTTTATCTTTCATTCCCAAGGGAATATCTAAATGTAAAATACCATCTTCCCCGACTCGTTTTTTTAATTTAATACTTTGCATAGTTGATTAACAAGAGAGTTGAATTAAATGTATTATTATATTTTTTATATTTAACAAGTGAAATCTTTACCAAATACTACTTAAATCCAACACAAAACCAGATAAAATATCTTCTCCACTTAATGTTGAAGGATTATCTAATTCCTCAACCGCAGCATCTGGACGATAAATATAAACTTTGTGTTCTTTTCTATCAATTAACCATCCCAATAAAGCACCATTATTAATATATTCAAGCATCTTGTCTTGTAAAACCTTTAAACTATCGCTTGGAGAACGCAATTCCACCACAAATTCCGGGCAGATAGGAGCGAATTTTTTACGTAATTCGGCTGGTATTGCTTCCCAACGTGTCTTTTTTATCCAAGCAGCATCCGGGGAACGTACAGCACCGTTGGGTAATGTAAAACCACCACTCGAACCAAACCCTACACCCGTACCATCTTGCTTAACCCATATACCTAATTGTCCGATTAAATCAAAATTGCGTTGGTCATTTTCTGAATTTGTAGGGGAAGCAATTACAATTTCTCCGTTGGCTTTACGTTCGATGCGGAAATCCTTATTAAGCTGACAAAAGTCAAATAATTGCTCATCCGTCATGCTAATAACGGGATGAAATTTTAACACCATTGGGGTAACTTCTGTTGCGATTGGTAATTGTGCTGTCATTTTCAACCTCGCTGACTTATCACGCTTGTTCAAATATATTTAATGGTGACAGAATTACGTCTTTATCAATTCCCTCTACCCTGTAACCCACCTCTACGATTAGCAAGTTCTTTAACTATTCCTTCTTCATCTAATAAAGGTTTACCAGATGCAATTATTTTGGTACGAATTTTTCGTAAACGTTCACCCAAGAAGGGTTTAATATTTTCCATTTTTTAATCAAAAATATATTTTTTAAGCTAATTTATCGTAATCTTCTGGTTCAATATCAGGAACTTTATTTAACACTTGTTGAAATTTATCCCAACTACCACTTTTTGCTTTTTCTTCGATGTAATCTTTGGTCATCCATGCTGATACTTGTGCGGATAATGCGATAGCTACAAGTTGTTCAATAGATACATTTTCTTTAACTGCTAAAGCTTCTATCTGTTTATATAAAGAATCAGGAATTGGCACGTTTAAGTTAGTCATGATATCTCTCCTACTTGTTGTAAAAATTCTAATGGTGTTACTACTTTAATGCCAAACTTTTCTGCTGGTTGTAAATCTTTTCTATTGTAAGTAATAATAAAAACGGCTTGACGGGTTCCCATTAGAAATTTTTATTCTAAAAAATTTTTAATGGGTTCCCTTGACATTCAACTGCTAAATCTATTAAAAAATCATCATCTGGGTCGCGTGCTACTGGTCGCCAGAGATAAAATATATTACAACGGTTAGCAATGGCACAAATTGCATTAATAACACTATCAATATCCGATAAAGTTAAATTTAATTCTTCTTTTTCTCGTTTGAGAATTTCTTCGTACTCAAAAATTAAAGCTGTAGAAATATTTAATTGCCAACGCGAATCATTGAGTACAGTTAACAGTTTATAGGATGCACCACGATTTGAGCGCAAACCAGCGAGTAGCACATTAGTATCTAGTACAATTTGATACAAACCGTAATTCATCAAATAGGCGATATACCTTCCCGACGACTATATTCTTATCCCGCAGACGACGCAATAAATCAATTTGACGCTCATCATACACGTACATCCCAGCGTTAGCTGCTACCAACTGCGCCAAGAGTTCGCCCCTCTTGCCGTAGTTTGATTAAACAAGTATTGGGGTCATCTGCAAAGTACCGTTCTGCCAACGTACCCAACCGCGCCAACTGCGAATCGTGTGACGCAAGGAATCCAAAGTTGGGAGATGCAGGTTGAGAACTGGTCATGAGCAGATGCAGTTTGAGGGAATTATTTAGTTACCTATTTTGTAGCAATGTAGCAAATTATTCTAGTATTTACAATACATTTAGACTGCTGATTATGACCTATGTAGCTTGTGTTTCCACGTTTAAAGACCGTTGGTAGCATCTGCATTTATTGGTGGTGAGTAGTGATGAGTTAGACAGCATAGGCGAAAGTTTGTTTGTAGAATTGTCAGCATCTTCGCGCTTCGGGTGAAGCGCGATGGGGTAAGGCTTATGCTACAAAGTATTATTTTATATAGGATTACTATTCTTCCAACTCATTGACAACAGAACTATCCTCAAATTGAAGAAAGCTTTTGATTGAAGCCCAATTACTCAAATATCGAGCATTCTTGCTGTATCCGCGTCCGAAAATTTTAAATAAAAATAGAACAATAAATGATATTTTATGAAAATAAAAACTACCACTATGGAAGTGCAAACAGTTAAACGCTTCTACACAGAAGAAGAGTATTTAGAACTGGAAGAACAAGCGGAATTTAAAAGTGAATACCGCGATGGAGAAATTATTCCGATGACGGGTGGAACTACTAATCATAATAAAATTGCCTTGAATTTAGCTGCGTCATTAAAAATTTCTCTAAGGCGTAAAAATTATGACGTTTATATTGGTGATGTGCGGTTATGGATACCGAAATATCGTCAGTATACTTACCCTGATGTAATGGTCATAGAAGGACAACCCTTGTACGCGGGAAGCAGTACAACTACCGTAACGAATCCTTTATTAATTGCAGAAGTTTTATCAAAATCAACTCAAAATTACGACCAAGGAAATAAGTTTTTATATTATCGTTCGATTGCAGAATTTAAAGAATATATCTTAATTAATCAATATCAATATCATGTAATGCATTATGTAAAAACAGATGATGGTAAATGGCTGTTCTCGGAAATTGAAGGAGAGTCTGCAATTTTATCTTTAGAAACTGTTGATTTTCAAATTACATTAAGTGACCTTTATGAAAAAGTCGATTTTGCAGAAAATGAGGATGAAGATTAAAGTTTTCAATAATACTTAAACTATAGATATTTCTTGAAATATAATTTCCAATACTGGCACAAAAGTTTAACTTTTATTACTTGAACGTGAAATCAGTAGAGTTATTTACGGGTGCTGGAGGTTTGGCGATAGGAACAGCTATGGCTGGTTTCCATCACCTAGCACTCGTCGAACGGGATAGGCATAGCTGCCACACTATCCGCGAAAATCAACAGCGAGGTATTGCCTTTGTTAGCGACTGGTGCGTTCATCAAATGGATGTGGCGGATTTTGATTATTCTACCGTTAATGGGGAAATAGATTTACTGGCTGGTGGTCCGCCCTGTCAGCCGTTTTCTATTGGCGGTAAGCATGGTGCCCATCTTGACGAACGGGATATGTTCCCCCGGTTTTTTCAAGCGGTGCGGGAGTTACGTCCTAAAGCCTTCTTGATTGAGAATGTGCGGGGGTTATTGCGTAAAAATTTTATCAATTATTTTGAGTATATTACTCTACAACTTGCTCACCCAGAGCTAGAGCCTAAACCGGATGAATCTTGGGTTGACCATTTGACGCGGCTGGAACGTCATCACAATAGTGGTGCTAGCGATGACCTTGGCTATCGGATTACTTTTAGGTTACTCAATGCAGCTGATTACGGCGTACCACAAAAACGGGAGCGAGTTTTTATTGTTGGTTTCCGTTCCGATTTAAATGCTAATTGGTCTTTTCCCAAACCAACGCATACCCAAGAAGCGTTGATTTGGCATAAGTGGGTGAGTGGTAAGTATTGGGATAAGCACAGTATTTCTAGTAATGACCGTCCAGAAATGCCAGCAAAAATACAATCGCGTTTGGAACGATTTAGTCCAAACTTATTGGGAACAATGGCTGCTCCCTGGTGTACTGTCCGCGATGCTATTTCTGACCTACCACCACCTGAAAATGTTGATATAGCTGCATCGATACCCAACCATGTTTATAATCCAGGGGCGAGAAGTTATCCAGGACACACAGGTAGTCCTTTAGATGAGCCAGCTAAAACTCTGAAAGCTGGAGTACACGGTGTTCCTGGTGGTGAGAATATGCTTGCCTTGCCAACTGGGGAAGTGCGTTATTTTACGGTACGGGAAGCAGCGAGGTTGCAGACTTTCCCTTCGGACTACTATTTCCCTTGTACCTGGGGTGAGTCAATGCGTCAAATTGGGAATGCTGTACCTGTCAGTCTTGCTTATATCATTGCTTCTAGTATCCGCAACCATTTGCAGAAATTATCAATTACAAGCGTGGGATAGCTATTTTTGAGAAGCGACAGAAATCAGGTCAGCAATGCTACTGTACTCTTGCTGCACAACCGAAACAGGCAATCGATTCAATCGGCTTTCTAACACGAAAGGAACACTCGTTGGAAATTGAGCAACATGGGATACCCACCAAGTTTTTTGTGTAATGCGGGAGTGGATGTCATGTCGACCATCATAAACGGAAATATGAATCTCCAAGAGACGTTCTGGCAGTAGTTTCAACCACTGTAGTTTTGAAGAATCACTGCAATGATGCCAGATATTAAGGTGTGCCAAGTCAACGACTAACTTGATTTGAGGCATATCTTGACAAAACTGAGCAACTTCGGAAGCATTATCCAAAAGGTACTCTTTTCCAGCAATGGGTAGCGTTGGATACATGGTTTCAACACCAAGAACAATGCCTCGCTCTTGACAAAGCTGATGGAGGTAATGGACGTTTTCTAGAAATGTTGCATAGGCTTTAGCACGCTCCGTAAGTGTTGGAAAATGCCCGCCATGCACTGAGTAAGCTGTAATACCATTATTTGCCAACCAGTCGGTCAGTCGCTGGAAATATTTCCAGTCTTGTGGTTGGGCTAGATTGAAGGGACGATGGGCTGAGTATCTTTGTGAAGACTGCCCTTGGGAACCCCTATCACTCCAGACAAAAGCATGATGCGCTCGATAGACCATTCCCTGTTGCCCAAAATCCTGAATTGCCCGCGCTGCGTCGTCATCGGGTTTTGGACCAATTGCTAATTCAATATGCCGAATTCCTGCATCCCAAAATACGGTCAATGCTTCACGGGTAGGTACTCCGCCGTAAGCAGACAAACTGAGATATAAATCCATAAAAACTCCTACTCGTTGGGGACTCAGACTCTAATCAGGCTGGGTCAGTGACTAGTCGTCCTGGAGGGACGTATATTCAAAGACTGCGGTTCTGGGCTTGAGGACAAACACTTGTGTGGCATACCCTAGCAACACACTTATTTCAGCCGTTAACTGATTTATTTCTGATAGAGGATAGTTTGCTTCTCTAAGCACATCATCCACATAATCCGCAATAAAGAAATCTATTTGCTCTTTAGAAGAAAACTCCCTGCACTCATCCAAGTTATAAATGCGTTTTTCTTGTACCTCAATAACACCTTTAGCGTCGCCTAACTTTAAGGACACAGAATAGCCATACAGAGTATGGGTGCGCTCATCATCATAGCCGTTAGGGTCAACAGAAGTTTGGAAGTTGGTTAAAACTATTGGTATTTCAAGTGTTGTCAATACCCAAGTAGTTGGGTCATCTGCGATGGGAGACTCTGATTTCTGAGAGTACCAAGGGCGAGACATCCGCTTATATTCCTGCACAAATTCGCTAAATTCTGGTATCGGCAGCAAACACCTTGCGTCAGTAGCGAGGGCATCGGTGATGCGTTTCAGTTCTACTTCCTGTGCTGACACCAGTGCCTGTTCTTTGCTATGAACTTCTTGCATTCGTGCCTCTACTAGTTGGCGTAAGGCTGCAATTTCTGGGTCGAATTGGGTGGCATGATTTTGTACCAATGCTTGATAATTAGCAAGCAGGGAATTAGATTTTGTCATGGCATTCCTCCGTACAAAAGTATCAATTGTTAATGACTGTTGCTTTTGAACTATTTCTGCAAACAATATTGATAGTCAATTGGTACTAATGTATCACTAAAAAATTCGTTGGACAATAGCTATTTGGAATCGGATTACTTATTCTTGTTGTTGATTCAGCCAAGCTTTTAAATCAGCAATCCCAGAAAAGTCCAACAACGATTCTGGTTGCTGCTTGAAACGAATGCAGAATATTCTTTAATCTAATAATGGTAGTTCTTCTCTCGGTAGCAGCACACGAATAGTGCGGGCTTGTCCCGGTACTCGCTCGATTAATCCCAACTTTTCCAAATTTAGCACCATGCTGTGTACTGTAGGTGGCGTTGTCTTAAAATAACGCTGCATATCAGCTTCGGCTGGTGGACAACCATTGAGCTTGGTGTAGTAATAAATAAAAGCTAAGTATTGTCCTTGTTTTGCGGTATATTTACGTTCCATGTTTTTAACCCAACAAGCAATTTCGGATTTCAGTCCGGAGCATATCGCCCCACTCTCCATCGCTCCACTCTCCATCACCTACTGACACTGCAATCACTCCACATGCGAGCGCGTCGCACCCGTACATTTATCTACAATATCGGCATTAAGCAGTTTTTGAATCCGCTATAACTAACAAACCTGACATATCCAATACTCGTTCTGACCAAGTAGCAGCAATTGGGACAAGATTAGCAATTTCGGTTGAATTATTAACTTGATTTACCCACCTTTGTAGTATTTTTTGTAATTGAGTTAATTCAATATGGTGGGGATTGTTTTGTTTCTGTAACAAATTGACATATAGCAAGTTCTCACAGAGCAATACCGGAATTATTCCACTACTAGCATTATTTTTACTCCAAGATTTTAGACGTGCCAAACTTACAGCCAATTCTCCCAATTGTTGAGGCATCGGTTGATTTAAAAAACTTGTTTCAATTGCATTCCAGTTAGGCATTAGAATTCTCCATGAGCTACGCTTAATTCAACAGTTTTGTACTAACTTCAAGAGTGTAATTGTTTAAGAAGGCAGTGTCTGAAGCTTATCACTTAAGGTATCGTATAAAGCAAATTTTATCTTATTTGATAGTATAAAAATACCGTTCTCTTTGATTAAATCCCCAGCACTTTCAATAACTAAGCGTTCGGTGTAAGACATCCGTGCTAATTTATATTCTTCTTCATTCAAACGAATTTGAATTTGCTGCGGTTTCCCTACAACAAAACCCATAATAATTGCATTACCAGCATTTTTATGTTCTGTTAATCGAATTACTAACCCTTGGATTTCTACATTTGGAATGTTCGTAACCAAGTCGCTTAATATATCAAGTTGAGAACGCCCTTCTGCTCTTTCTAAAGTATCTAGAATTTCTGCCATTCGTAGCGCATAAGACCGAGTTTTGGGATTAAGCGGCAAGGTAATACTAAATTCGTCGTATTCTTCATTATTAATAGAGATAACCCAAACCGATTCTTTATTATTAATCTGGTTTTCTTGCAGCCATCCCCGTGATTGTAGGTAAGCGGTTATTTGCATTGGGTCGAGGTTAGAGAGAATACTGGGGTCGCGAACAGTGACTATCATATGGGGTTCTCCGCTGGCTTATTTATATGTTTATATCTATTTTCAAAATGTGTTTTAATTGTTTATCTACGGTTACTATTACTCTGAATAATATCAAATATTATCCACTTAGTTCATTGCTCATTATGATAAGCATGAATTATTATTCGCAGTTTATAATAATTTTAAAAGGAGAAACACCTATGACAACAGATAAATCTACTCGCACTGCTCGACGGGGTAGAATATTCCCCGAAATACAGTGGACGGAAGAACATTTAGCGCAACGTGAAGCTGAACGCGAGGCATTTTACCAGCGGTGCAAACCAATATTTGATAAAGTTAAATCGGAATTATTTGAAACTCATTATAACTGGTATATTGCTGTTGAACCGGATAGTGGTGAGTACTTTATTGATAAAAATTTAGAAGTAGCTTCTCATCAATGTCATGACAAGCACCCTGATAAAATACATTATACTTTCCGAATTAATGAAACAGGGGCTTGCGGAACAATATAATGAACGGATTTTTTGGCGAGGAAGATTCTCTGCTTTTTGAAATTTTATTAATAGCATCTGATGGATTAGAAATACCAGTAGACGCAATGCTTGATACTGGTTTTTCTTATTTCTTAGCAATTAATGAGCAAGATATAGATGCACTTGGTTGGGAACGCTTACGAGAACAAACAATGCGTACTGCGCGGGGAGATGTCAAGTTTGATATTTATATTGGTAAAGTAATATTTGATGGTCAAGAATACGATATCCCCGTTCATGTAGGTAAAGATTTAACAGAAGTTTTACTTGGTCGTCAATGGCTTACTAATAGACGATTATTAGTGGATATAAATAAGAATGAGTTGACGTTGAAATGACGTTATTTATTGGTGATTGTTTCTTAATCTATAAGTTAAAATAATATGTATTATTGTACGTTAAGATTATTTAAAGGATAATTTTTATAGCATTGTTATTTTTCCAACTCATCTACAATAGAAGTATTCTCAAATTTATCTTCAAAGTAACTACAATATTCATCTTTTTGAAGACTAGGATTAACAGCGCAAGG
>CAKZYM010000210.1 GCA_937884685.1 uncultured Calothrix sp. | reverse complement strand
GAAGGACGAGGCTTGATTTGCAGCTTAAATGCACTTCCCAAGACCTGCTTGAAGATAAAGGTATTAGATATCCCCTGGAAATAAAAAATTATAATGAGTTAAGGAACACTAACCCAGATGATGCCCCTTTGTTATTAGTTGTGGTTTTAGTACCTCCCAAAGTTGAAGATTGGTTACAGCAGTCAGAAACTGAACTTTGCTTAAAACGTTGTGCGTACTGGGTATCATTGAGAGGTCAACCAGAAAGCACTAATCAAACCACCGTCACCGTTAACCTACCTCGTCAAAATATTTTTAGCGTCGATGCGTTAAAAACTTTAATGCAAAGAATAGCCAGTGGAGAACCCATATGATAGTCACCGTGCGCGACCCCAGTATTCTCTCTAACCTTGACCCAATGCAATTAACCGCTTACCTACAATCACGGGGATGGCTGCAAGAAAGTCGAGTTGACGATAAGGAATCAGTTTGGGTTATTTCTATTAACGATGAAGAATACGACGAATTTAGTATTACCTTACCGCTTAATCCCAAAACTCGGTCTTATGCACTACGAATGGCTGAGATTTTGGAAACTTTGGAAAGAGCAGAAGAACGTTCTCAACTTGATATATTAAGCGATTTGGTTACGAACATTCCGCTGGTAGAAATCCAAGGGTTAGTAATTCGATTAACAGAACATAAAAATGCTGGTAATGCAATAATTATGGGCTTCGTTGTAGGCAAACCCCAGCAAATTCACGTTCGTCTAAATGAAGAAGAATATAAGTTAGCACGAATGGCTTACACCGAACGCTTAGTTGTTGAAAGCACTGGTGATTTAATTAAAGAAAACGGTGTTTTTGTACTATCAAATAAGATAAAATTCGCTTTATACGATACTTTAAGCGAGCGTGATAAGCTTCCGTCTACTGCAAGATAAACTTTACCACTCCAAAGGTTAATAACCCTCATTTATCAGACTTGGAAAAATCGACGAATTTTCGATGTTTTAGCCAACGAAAAATTAAGGTTTCATCCCAGTTTGACAGAAAAGGGATAAGCAGGCTGGTGTCGATGGCTGCCGTCCTCAACGTCGGGGAGATGCAGTAACCGGGTGCTTGTAGTCTTCACATATATACACCATCTATATACTTGTCTTCACCAATAAATGTAAACTATCTATACAAGGTGTATCCCAGGTATTGACATGACACGGGTTGAGCGAGAATCAATGAACTTCAAATTGCCCAAGCCCTTAGCTTCCGCGTTACGTAAAGCAGCTTCTCCACAACCGGGTAAAACCGCCACGGATATAGTAATCCGGGGGTTACTTCACGAATTAGGAGAAATACCGGGTGTAGAGGTATCTACGGAAACGCGATTACAAGAGCTAGAGAAAGAATTAATTCTACTAAGAAGTAGCATCAAGGAGCGAGATAATACACCCACGGATTCCCGCACAGAAGAAAAACTTGAAGCACTCAACAACCGCGTAGCAAAACTAGAAGGAGCGTTGGGAGCCATTCAACATAACAATTTCGGCGCATCAAATAATTACAGACGATATAAATCATCGGGCAATCCTTACAACCAAAGCGGACGACCGGCACAATTGGAACCGCTTGACGAGCAGAAATTAGCGCTACGACTTAACGTCAACATTCCGACGCTAAAAGAAAAACATGAAAGCTTAACTCCATCCGAATTCGCGGAGTGGAGCATGAACCGGGATAGGGGGAAATATTCGTGGCGTTTTAACGAAAAAGATAAACTTTACCACCCGGTAAAATAATGGAAACAACCGTGCGTCAAAGCGAACATCGCAACTTTTTTTCATCTTTTAAGCCAACATACAACGGCTCCAATTTTTTGCCCCATGCATGGGATAATTAGTTTTTAGAATTCATATTCGGATAAATCCATGCGTCCAGGGGTAGTCACATCAGTAACATTAACGGAGCCACTTCCGCTGACTTTACATCCGGCGGCGGTGTATCTCGATAGTCTTGCCCCCGGTTCTCGTCCAGCTATGGAACAAGCTTTAAATGTAATTGCGAAACTTTTGAGTAATAATTCGGGCGATTACATGACTCTTGATTGGGCAGCGTTACGGTATCAGCATACTGCTGCGGTGCGTTCTGCTTTGATGAAAAAATATGCCCCGGCGACGGTGAATAAGATGTTGTGCGCGTTGAGGAGGGTACTTGAAGAAGCTTTTAAGTTGGATTTGATGGATGCACGCCAATACCAAAAGGCTGTGGATTTACGCTGTGTAAAGTCTAGCAAAAAGCAGCAAGGTAGGGCGTTAAAACAAGAAGAAATTAAAGCGTTAATGCGGGTATGTCAAGAAGATTCCTCCGTGCTTGGTGTCCGGGATGCGGCTTTAATTTGGATACTGCGGTGCGGGTTAAGAAGGGCGGAAGTAGTAAATTTGAATTTGAAGGATTTAGATGTCACGACTGGAGAGTTGGAAGTTATTGGTTCCAAGGGGGATGTTGATAGAACGGTGTATATGTCTGCGCTGGCAATTGGGGCTGTAACGGAATGGCTTGCTGTACGCGGGAGGCGACCGGGACCTCTGTTGCATCCTTTTAGGAAGGGGGGATTTACAGATTACAAGCGCATGACTCCGCAATCGGTGTTGATGATTTTGAGAAAACGTGCAGCAGAAGCCGAAGTTGAGCGATTTAGTCCCCATGATTTTAGAAGGACTTTTTGTTCTGATTTGTTGGATGCGGGGGTTGATATTGTTACGGTACAGAAATTAGCCGGACACGCTTCTCCTGTGACTACGGGTAGGTATGACCGACGCGGGGAGGAGACTAAGCGCAAGGCGATGGAAAAGTTGGATATTGGTTATACGTAGAAGCGCTCAATCGTTGGATTCAGTTTTTTGGTTGTTTTGAGTGCCTCTGAGGGCATTGAGCCTCCTATGCGCCGATTCATTTGTTGCAAAAAACGCTGGCGCTCGCGCAGTTCCGTGGCGATTACTGAGATGAGATGTTTCAGGTTGGCATTTTTCTTACTTCGTAAATGTAAGCAATTTCATTTTTTTTAATTTCAGTTCTTTCTATTAGTTTATTTGTAATCCAAGCAACTGCTCCGGAAGTAAGAGTTACCCCACCTGCTACAGCAGCTAATGAATTTGATGATAATAACTCTAAAGCAGTAGGCGTTAGAATACAAGA
This sequence comes from uncultured Calothrix sp., assembly GCA_937884685.1. Lineage (GTDB taxonomy): Bacteria > Cyanobacteriota > Cyanobacteriia > Cyanobacteriales > Nostocaceae > Rivularia. The sequence goes on along the minus strand of CAKZYM010000210.1, from coordinate 1,724 downwards.
TAGAACCGATGTAAATCCACCAACAACTGTTTGAATACCATGTTTTTTTAATGCCCATTGATATTCCTCAAGCCTTTTACTTAAAATAGCCTTTACTTGTTTTTCATTCTTTTGTAATAAATCTGCTGTAAACCATCGTCTGAGTCGATTAAGTTTTTTTCGTGCATCTTTATCTTTGCGAAATTCAAGTACCTGTTCCCAGGTTAATTCTGCATCAATTACGATTGGAATAAAATCAAGACAAACCTCGATTCCGGGGTTTTCTGTAGGAGTAACTTCATCATACTCAGTTGGATGAAGATAGATAGGTGTTAATTCAATTCCTCTTTGAGCGTAAGTATTTACTATATCGTGAATAGCTTTATTACGATATTGAGTAGTTGTTTCACCACCAAAGGTGTCCCTATATCCAAACGGCTGAAAATCGCGTTCTTCTCTATAACGAAATTCTTTAATCGAATCAAATTGAAAACTACGTTCAAAGATTTTATTTGCATATTCTGAGGAGAAAAATCCTGAAACGCTGGGACGAAAAGGAAGTCCGCCTAGTCTATCTCTATAAAGTTCATATGTTTCGTCTAATGAGTTTGCAACACCAAAATCTTTCCAGTCAGGTCTTTTCCTGTCCCAAGCGAAAAAACCCGCATTGTATCCATAAGCCATATAGTATTCTGTAGCACCTAAAGGATTGCTTACACATAATTGTGCAGGTACAGCATACTTTTTCATAGAACCAAATAGATTGCCTTCGATTAATGCAGGATGAACCCACAATTTATCAAAAAATAATGCAGTGCTACGGGGACGAACCATCCCCGTAGCAAAGCTTTCTCCTCGTTTTAAATAAGGCATATACTTTTATATTTATTAACAGTTGATTGCCACTAAACTAATATTGAGGATAGCTTAACTATTGTAATTATTTTCATTTAAGTGATGGCTTTCTTGCTGACCCCGACACCGGGGTATCGCACCAAGCCGCGTTTACTCCAAGCACGGTCAAACTATGATTAATTACCCTTTGTTTTCTCCCAATCTTCTAGCGCACCTATTACAAAACTGGCTGATGGATGACTGAGAAATTGCTCAAATGCTTTAACTCCACCTGTTTTCAACGCACGAGCATATTCGCTTGCTCAAAGTAGGGTTATTTTCTATGCATTTAATGGTTTCCGTTGCTAGTATCATCTTTCATTCATCCTATCGAAGCCTATATGTTTTATCCACATCCAACTGGGAGTAAGTCTACAATCTAAAATTGCACCACTACGAACGGTAAGGGAATGGGGATGAAAATAGAATTGATTAACGTTTATATGTTTATTTGGATAATTAAATGTTGAAAGAAATTCACCTCCAGCAAGTTGGTCCGGCTGACCATTTTGATGTTGAATTTGCCGATAGACTCAATATATTTACTGGCGATAATGGTTTAGGTAAAAGTTTTTTACTCGATGTTGCTTGGTGGGTTCTTAGTGGAAACTGGGTAGAACAACCTGCTTATCCACAACGAAATAAAGAAGAAAACCCAAAAATTAACTGCTTAGTTAGCACCGAAGAAAGTATAAAGGAATATCAAAGTGAATTTGATTTCTCAGAACAACAATGGCGTAATTCGCAAATGCCTACCTTATTAAAAGAGGTAATTATTTACGTGCGCGTTGATGGTGGTTTTTCTGTTTTTGACCCCGCACGTAAACGAGATAATGCTTATAATTTTAATC
>CAKZYM010000209.1 GCA_937884685.1 uncultured Calothrix sp. | reverse complement strand
TAAAAAACGCGCATTTCTGACTACAAACCTTAATAAAATAAAATACCAAAAAATATAGGATAAGCTATCAGCCTACCCCATAAATACATTTTGATTTAATTCAAATATTTAATTCAAAATTATTCTTTACCTTTCCACAACTTCCCTAACTAATTGCGCTAATTTCTCAGCACTTTCGGGAACTGCGACTGTTTTGGCTTTTTCGCTCATTTTTTGCAATTCTTCAGAAGACTGTAATAATTCCAATACCTGATTTTGCAATTTTTCAGCAGTTAATTCTTTCTGTTGAAATAATATCCCCGCTCCTGCTTTTGTATATACTTGAGCGTTGTAGGTTTGATGGTCTTCTGCTGCATAAGGATATGGAATTAAAATTGCTGGAACTCCACACACAGCTAATTCTGTAACGCTTCCAGCACCCGAACGACTTATCGCTAAATTCGCTCGCTGTAATAACCCTGCCATATTGTCGTAAAATGGCATCGAAATATACTGGGAATGCTTGAGACTATCTGCTTCTGGGTCTTGATTGCCGGTTAAATGCACTACATAAGCGCCAGCTTCAAACCACGCAGGAGCGCTTTCACGAACTAATCTATTTACAGAAACCGCACCTTGAGAGCCACCAAAAACTACTATTACAGGTACATCTTGAGGAATTTCTAAATCTAATGATGCTTCAATTCCGGGTTCTAAAAATGCTCTTCGTACCGGAGTACTAGTGTATATAGTTTTATTTTTAGGTAAATATTTTGCAGCAGCTTCAAATCCCACTGCTACAGCATTACACCAAGGACCGAAAAATCTAGTGACTTTACCTGGTAAAGCGTTTGATTCGTGGAGAATTACAGGTAAACCTAAAGAGCGAGCCGCAATCACCGCAGGACCGGAAATATAACCTCCTGTAGTGAAAACTCCTTCAAATTTACCTTGTTTGAGAATTTTTCTAACCTGTAGAATTGAGCCAACGAGCTTACTCAAGGTGAGTAGAGAAGAAATACCAAAACCTTTTTGGAACCCTTCAACCCCAATGGTATTCAATTTATACTGTTCGGGAACTAGCTGAGTTTCTAACCTGTTGGGAACACCCAGCCATTCGATTTGATAATCTGGCAATTGTTCGGCTAGTGCGATCGCCGGAAATAGATGTCCGCCAGTTCCGCTGGCTGCTATAAGTAATCGTATAGGAGCGTCTTGCATTAACCCTTTACCCTGTCAGCGCCTAACTTGAATAAGATAAAACAATTTCCTGGTTTTCTGTAGTCTCATCCGGAATTTCACTCGCGAAGAGAAGTTCTAAAATGAAGAATACATCAAAACAGCGAATAATTACTGTAGTTAAATTACCTACAACATTATCACCAATGTCTAACTTTAATACCTCAATCACCGCACGAAAATCAAGAGTTGCTAGTAGCCGTTGGGCGATATTATTTATTTTGACGCTCGGTTTATCTACTAGTTGGAAACCAGCCGAGGCAAATGTACCACAAGATACATCTCTGAGAGCAAGGCTTTTATTGGCTCAAAAGTCTCGAAATGCACCAGCTTCACTCAGAACTTTATTGACGCAAATTGATGCAGCTGCCAATCGTCGTAACGTCGGGGGTGTAATGAATTTTTATAGTCCTCGTTTCGTTCATGGAGATGGGCTAAACCGTGCGACTATGTCAAAAGCCTTAACTTCATTATGGAAGCGTTATCCCAACTTGAGATACACTACCAAAGTTGAATCTTGGAAAACCCAAGGTAATAGTATTATTGCCGATACGGTAACAAATATAGTTGGTCTTCCTTCAGCTAATAAGGATAGATTAGGTATGAATTCCATTATTAAATCACGTCAGCGTATTGTTAATGGCAAAATAATTCGTCAAGATATTTTATCGGAAAGAACCCAGCTAAGTTCTGGTATGAATCCTCCTAAAGTAAATATTAAACTACCTGAACAATTAAAAGCCGGACAGCGTTATTATTTTGATGCAATTGTCAACGAACCTCTTGGTGATGATTTTCTTTTAGGTGCGGCTTTAGATGAACCCGTAAAACCAGGAAAGTATCTTCAACCTACACCTGTAAACTTGGAATTGCTCTCCGCAGGTGGAATATTTAAAGTTGGACGTGCCCCCACAACTCCAGGTAATCAATGGATTTCTGCGGTATTAGTACGAGGAAACGGTATGACTATGATTACCCAGCGCGTTCAAGTAGTAGGAAGATAAGTAAGAGTAATGAGTAGCGAGTAGAAAGTATCAAGTAGCGAGTTTTGAATTAGGAGTTAGGAGTTAGGAGTCATGAATTATGAAATTTTGTTTTCTTCTTGATTCATAAATTCGCTTTTGTAGTTAACTCATTATTGTATGAAATTTACAATTGAGCTTGATTTTCAACTCTTAACTCTTACCTCTTAACTTTTAATTCTTAACTCCTCACTCCTAACTTTTATTTATGGTTTCAATTCAAAATCAAATTGTTTTAATCACGGGTGCAAGTAGCGGAATTGGTGCATCTTGCGTCAAGTATTTTGCGGATGCAGGAGCAAAGTTAATTTTAGCTGCACGAAGGTTTGAACGCTTAGAGCAAGTAGTCGAGAGCTTAAAATTACCATCCGAAAATTTTCATTTAGTGGAACTCGATGTTCGCAATCGTAGTGCTGTAGAATCTGCTATATCCAATTTACCCAGCGAATGGTCTAACATCGATATTCTTATCAATAATGCAGGTCTTAGTCGTGGTTTAAGCAAACTCCACGAAGGTAGCTACCAAGACTGGGAAGAAATGATTGATACTAATGTCAAAGGTTTGCTTTACCTTACCCGTTGCGTAGTTCCGGGAATGGTTGAGCGTTCCTCTGGTCATGTAGTCAATATAGGTTCTATAGCAGGACATCAAACCTATCCAGGTGGTAACGTTTATTGTGCAAGCAAAGCAGCAGTAAGAGCAATTTCAGAAGGCTTAAAACAAGATTTATTAGGAACACCGATTCGTATAAGTTCGGTTGACCCCGGTTTAGTGGAAACAGAATTTAGTCAGGTAAGATTTCATGGAGATGATGAAAAAGCAAAGAAGGTATATCAAGGATTAACTCCCTTGACTCCAGATGATATCGCTGATGTAATTCTATTTTGTGTAACCCGTCCTGCTCATGTGAATCTCAGCGAGATTTTATTAGTACCAACCGACCAAGCTAGTGCAACAATGGTGAATCGGAAAAACTAGTTAATTGTTATTATTTTGTAGGTTGGGTTAGACGCACGAAAAAATATAATCTCAAACTCAAAGTAATGAAAGCGTCGTAACCCAACATCGATTTACCGATATTTTGTTTTATCTTACACACCATTAAAGTAATTTTATTTATTTATTTATTTATTTATTTATTTATATTTATCTTGTTGGGTTACGACACGAGAATATAAATTTTCGTTAGATTTGAATTTTGGTTTTCGTGTCTAACCCATCCCAATCATGTGAATCTCAGCGAGATTTTATTAGTACCAACCGACCAAGCTAGCGC
>CAKZYM010000208.1 GCA_937884685.1 uncultured Calothrix sp. | reverse complement strand
GATACTATTACCATTACCAACCTGAAATTCACTACCGTTCCGACGAGTATAGATGAATAGGGTATCGACATCATCAAATCGGTTAGCCTGTGTAATAGTTCCAAACAGACTTTCGTCTTTACTGCTGTAACCACTACGAACGCTGGTATAAGAATCTTTACCCAAACTGTCAAGTAGATTACCAGCTTCAGCAGTTTTGAAATTAACAGTTCCTCCCAAAGCATCACTACCACCTTCCCCGGAATTATTACCCCGGAAAATTTCTAAAGCATTGAGAGTTTCAATATCTACATAATCTCGTCCAAGTTGACTGCTACCATAAGCAAACTCAGCAGGTAAACGGATACCGTCAACTTCCATCTGGACTCGATTTCCACCCAACCCACGAATGTTTACCCCTTGTAAACCACCCCGAGTATTATTCGGAACCGATACACCAGGTTCGTAACGAACTAAATCTCTAACGTCTCGTGCTTGCTGTTTCTCTCTCTGCTCCGAATCTATAACAGTGACGTTAGCAGGTGTATCCCCAAAATTATCTTTTTTACCAACAGCAATTAATTCTATTTCTTCACTTTGCTGATTATTCTGTGCTGTACCTGCTGATACATTATTATTTATATGGAAAATTAAATTACTATTGCTTTCAACTCTTTCAATATTTGGTAATTTATTTTCCCCAATTATCTTTACTTGAACTTCTGCTTCACCTACTTGTTTAACACTAAGTGAATTAATTCCCGCTCCAAGATTTTCTTGTCGGAATTCTCTACCATTAGGAAGATGCAATTGCAGATTGCTAAGCTTAATAATAATTACAGATTTATCTTCTATAATTGTCTTGCTTTTTACAGCATCTAGTTGGGAAGTTTCGAGAGATAATTTTAACCCGTTCTGAGTTTTTTCTACCTTGACTCCAGATATTTTACCTATCTGTGTATTCTGAGAAACAATTATCGTCGAATTATCTTTTGTAATTTCTGATTCTGAAGCAGCAAGAGCAACAGGAACTGTTAAAGCAAGCGAAACTGTTGCTAGAGAGAAACTCAATAGCAATTCAATTTTCCTCATTATTTATCCTTACAATTAATTATCTTGCAGTACGAAAAATGCCGATAGTTGAAAAACTATTTGACAAGAGAAATTTTTACAATTAATTTAGCCGAAAAAATATCTGTAGAAGCCCTAAACGAACAAGAGTAAATCCTAGGATTAAATACTCTGAGAAATAGAATACTTATAATAGTTAACTCTAATTCAAGTAACTATTAATACCGTATTATATCTTCTAGGAAAGTGGCAAGCAAAAGACATGCTGTCATAGTTAATTAGCTTTATACAATGATGCGAAGAATACGATTTATTTATTTCATAAAAGCTAATTATTAACTAATTAGGACTTATGCAAAATAACGAAATTGCGTCATTACGAGCGACAGTGACGTAATCGTCAAAATGCTGATGACAAACTTGCTTTATGTAAGTCCTGACTAATGATTAAATTGCTCTCAAAGAACAAATTTGCTTGCACTATCGCACTATGTCTTCGACATATCTTCGATAAGAACCAGAATTTATCTATAATTTGCTGCTTTTAAAACAAGTAAAATGGTTACAGTTGAGAATTACTAGAAATAATTTGCAATAATATTGAGTATATGTAGTTAGCTATCCTAGCTTCCCTTATATTGGAAGGATATTGCATAAAACATGAAAGTAAGTTTTTCTGTCTCCGATTTAAACGAGCTATTTGCAGAAGTCAGTCAACAGACAGGTTCTACTATTATTGCAGGAAAGTACGAGCAAGTCCTGAAATTTCCCTCTTTAATTGCTGATGGTTGGATGCGAAAAATCCAATTACGTCCGGGACTGGAATTGATGGTACATGATTTACAATTTCAAGATAATTTTATTTTGGAAGCTGAATACAATGAACTGAATATAGCTTTTGGAATTGGTTTTTGTCTTACAGGAAGTGCTAGAGGAAAATTGTATGGTGTTGAGGAAGAATTTTATTTAAACTCAGGTGAAGGAAGTTTAGGTTTTGCTCTCCAGCAAAAAGGAAATATGGAATTCCAAGCAAGACAGCGGATTACTGTTGTTGATTTGATAATGGAACCCATGATGTTAAATCATTTTATTGATAGCGAGGAAATGCATATTCCAATTCAACTTCAACAGATAATTAATGGTAATTTTAATTCTTTTTATACTCAAAATTTTGAGATGACATCTGTAATGAAAATGGCTGTCCAGCAAATTTTTAATTGTCCATATCAAGGTTTAACAAGAAGGCTTTATTTAGAAAGTAAAGGCATAGAAATTATTGCATATTATAATGAATTATTGTTACAGCAGGCAGGTTCATCTCGACAAAGAATCAATCTTAAGTCTGATGAGATTAATCGAATTTATTATGCAAAGGAAGTATTATTAAAAAATTTAAAAAATCCCCCTTCACTAATTAATTTAGCAAAATTAGTTGGATTAAATGATTACAAGCTCAAAGTTGGATTTCGTCACTGTTTTGGTAATACAGTTTTTGGTTGTCTGCATGACTATAGAATGGAAGAAGCCAAAAAATTATTAGAAACAAAAAAAATCAATATAAAACAAGTTGCTCGTTCTGTTGGTTATGCGAGTGAAACCTCTTTTAGTTCTGCTTTTCGCAAAAAATTTGGTGTTTCTCCCAGTGTTTATAGAGCTTGTTCTTGAAATTTAATATAAATAAAATATAAGAATCCTGTTTGATAAATGAAATTATTTGTGTAAGTTGTTATCGAGTATTATAAAAAATCAGATTTTTTTCAATTTTAACTTAGGGAATTGCTATATGTATTATTGAAAATTCTTATAGAGATGCAGTATTGCGATGTCTCTAAATAAAGTTGTTTCGGATGGAATAGGAAAAATCCGTATGGGATAGGGAATCTTAAAATATATTGGAGAAACTGTAATTATTTCTTGTTTATATTTAAGATTGATTGAAAGATTATCTAGGTTGATTTTCTCTAAGAGTTAGAAGCTCTTGAATAAAATTGAATTAAATTTGATAAAACTTTTTTTGAAACGGAAGTATAAAATGAAAGCAGATTAATTGAATCACAACATATCAATTGATAATTAGTATAAGGCTTGATAATGTTTCTTCTCAAAGATATTTATTTTTACTAGCTTACAAATAAGTTCAGTTTTGTTAAAAATCAAAATCTTATTAACAGTATGAATAACTCAACATCTGACACAAAAGATAATGGACTTTGGGACATAATTAAACCCGTGAAAGGTCAGATTTATATCGCAATGTTCCTTTCAGTTTTAAATGTAATTGCGTCTGTTGCTTCATTACTTGTCATACCTTTTATTGCTCGTGAATTACTTGTTGATACCACAAATCATCAATATATTTGGCAATTAGTTGCTGTATCGGGAATTGCTGTAATCATAGCTTTTATTTCCCGTGTATGGGCTTTTCGTATCTCCCACATGGCTGCATTTAAGTTAGAAGAAATTCTCCGGACGCAAATTTCTGAACACCTAGGTCGTCTTCCTCTCGGTTATGTTATTACTCTAGGTTCGGGTGCAATTAAAAAAATTGTCCAAGATGATGTCAAAGAATTACACGGTTTTGTTGCCGATAGCACACCACTTTATGCTCGTGCTTACACTGCACCGTTATTTACACTTATTATCTTATTTATTGTCGATTGGCGAATGGCATTAGCAACAATTGTATTAGTTCCTATCACTATTGTTGCAATTAAATTGGCAATGCGCGACTATTCTGAAAAGCGTGAAGCCTATGATTTAGCAAACGAAAAAATCAATGGCACAATCGTTGAATTTGTCCAGGGAATGCAGGTGGTAAGAACCTTTGATGACGGTACAACTTCCTTTATCCGCTTCCGTAATATCTTGGATGAATTTACTCGTTACTTGAAAGAATGGGCACAAGCAACTAATACAGCTGGTAGAATTGGTTTTTTGGTGACAGCAACACTACCGACTTTAGTTATTGTGGTGTCGGTTGGTGCTTGGTTAATGATACAGGGAAGACTCGATTTTACGGCTTTACTAATATTTCTGTTACTCTCAAGTGGAGTAGCAGAAGCAATTATGCCAATTCTTTGGCTATCATCCTTCATTAACAAAGCAAATGCAGCGGCTCAACGTATATATAATATTCTTGCAGAACCAGCTTTACCTCAAACAGAAAATCCCCAACAACCTGTTGATACTTCAATTAGTTTTCACGATGTGACATTTTCCTATAACGATGAGGGAAATCCAGCTTTATCTGAAATCAATTGTGATATTCTTCCAGATACGGTTACAGCCTTAGTCGGAACTTCTGGTGCTGGTAAAAGTACTGTTGCTAAGTTAATTCCCCGATTTTGGGATGTTGATAGTGGAGAAATAAAAATCGGTGGTGTTGATATTCGCGAAATGACATCAGAAAGTTTGATGAACTATGTATCATTTGTTTTTCAAGATACATTTTTGCTATATGACACTATTAAAGAAAACATTCGTTTAGGTCGTCCAAACGCTACCGATACAGAGGTTGAAGCAGCAGCGAAAGCCGCACAAGCCCATGATTTTATTCTAGAATTACCTCAAGGATACGATACCATTGCTGGCGACCGTGGTACTCGGCTTTCTGGTGGACAAAGACAAAGGATTACGATTGCCAGAGCGATTTTACAAGATAATCCCATTGTTATTTTAGATGAAGCAACTGCTTTTACCGACCCGGAGAATGAAGCTTTGATTCAAGCAGCTATAGCTAAACTCAAAGCAGGTAAAACTTTGATTGTCATCGCTCATCGTCTTTCTACTATTGTCGATGCTGACCAAATTATAGTTTTGGATAAAGGAAAAATTGTTGAATCTGGTAAGCACGAACAATTAGCAATAGCTAATGGAATTTATGCTTCTTTGTGGAATAATTATCAGCTTGCTCAAAATTGGGGAATTAGAAATCATACTGTGTCTGGTTAAATACTTATCATATTTATGAGGGCTAGGTAATGGGTAATAGGTAATAGGTAATTGGTAATAATTAAAATAATATATTCTAACGAAAAAGAGTGCGGAATTTTTAACTCACATATTGAGTATTGTAAGATGTGTTAGAACGAAGTTAGTGATGCATGAAATCATCTGTATTTGTAGGAAATAAAAATCCAAAATCCGTCTTGGTAAAGTTTGGGGGGAAGAAAATCTACACCCCCAACTTTACCGCAAAATCCAAAATCCAAAATATAAAATACTATGGCTATTCAAAAAGAATCAACAGAAAAGTTACAAGGTGTACCAGAAACTTTAATGATTACCCTTTACGGACGCTACACCGAGCAATCATATCCTGACTGTATTCTCAAAGATGAAAAAGCGGTGGAAATTGCCGAAAAGGTTGATTATGATTTTTCTAAATATGCTCAAGGATGGAGTTCACAAGTTGGTACTGTTATTCGAGCAAAAAATATTGATAATTTATTAATAAAATTTCTTAGCAATCATCCCCAAGCAACTGTTGTAAATTTAGGAGGAGGACTTTGTACGCGCTTTTTCCGAGTTGATAATGGTGAAGTTAATTGGTATGAAGTTGATTTTCCGGAAGTTATTGAACTTAAAGAGAAGCTGGTAGAACAAACCAATCGCTATCATTTAATTGCTAGTTCGATTCTTGAACCATTATGGATAGAACAAATAAATCCAGATGTAAATCAACCTTTATTTCTAATTATGGAAGGAGTATTAATGTATTTAACTGAAAAGGATAATAAAGCTTTATTCACTCAGATAAAAACGATGCTTGTTCCTAAATTTTCTCCCATAACAGTAGTATTTGATATTTTAAATAAAAAATCAGCGGCTTCTGCAAAACGTCACGATACCGTATCTAAAACCAGTGCTGAATTTAAATGGGGAATCGATAATTCTCAAGAGTTAGAAACATGGAATTTGGGAATTACTCTCAAAGATGAAATTTATTATCTTACCGAATTTGCTAACTATCCTCAACGGATGAAACCTTTTTGGTTGAAGTATATTTCGTTTATTTTAATGCCAATTTTTAAAAAGAATGC